>CANHON010000017.1 GCA_947462115.1 Deltaproteobacteria bacterium
GGCCGGCGCCAGCGCGAGGAGCAGGTCGAGGCCCTTCTGCTCGACCAGCCGGGAGACGACCCCGATGAGCAGCTCGCCCGGCTCGCGGAGCAGCCCGAGCTCCGCCAACAAGGCCCGCTTGCAGGACGCTTTTCCCGAGAGGTCGCTGGCCGAGAACGGCGCGGTGAGCCCGGCGCCGACAACGGGGTCCCAGGCGGCGAAATCCAAGCCGTTGACGATCCCGGTCACGCCGCGGGCCGCGAGGATCGGGTCGAGGCCGCAGCCCTGTGCCGGCGCGCAGACCTCGCGGGCGTAGGTGGGCGAGACCGTCGAGACCCGCGTGGCGAGGCGAAGGCCGCCAGCGAGCAGGTTCCCCGCGCCCGCGTGCTGGTAGGGCCCCCCGCGCACCGCGGCGCTCAGCGGCAAGCCCAGCGCTTCGCTGGCGCCAAACACCCCCTGGTAGGCCAAGTTGTGCACGGTGAGCAGCGTGGGCAGCGAACGGCCGCGGTCGGCCAGCACCCCGGGCGCCGCGGCCGCCTGCCAGTCGTGCAGGTGCAGCAGGTCCACGCGGCCCCCGCAGAGCGCGTCCCCCGCGCTGACGGCCGCCTCCGCCAGCGTGGCGAAGCGCTCCACATTGTCCTCGTAGCCGCGCAGCACGTAGGCGCTGTGGTCCCCGCCGTAGAGGGTGGGCCGGTCAAAGACCCCGCGCAGCTCCAAGAAGAAGATCGGCGGCCCCGGCGCCCGCACGGTGAAGATGCGGGCGCCCCGACGGTGCCGGAGGGTCGGCCGCAGCCCGGTGTCGATGAGGCGGAGGCCGAGGCGCCGCGCCGCCGCCCGCACCTGCGGGTACAGCGGGAGGAGCGTGCTGACGGTCACGCCGGGGTCGGCCGAGGCGACGGCGGCGGGCAGGGCCCCCACCACGTCGGCGAGGCCGCCGGTCTTGCACCACGGGGTGCCCTCGGACGCGAGGCTCAGCACCCGGAGCCCGCCCACCGCCGGCCCCGGCGCCCCGCTCATGTCCGGGCGGTGCGGTAGCGGTGGCCGGCCGACTCGTGGCTGTGTCGATCGCGCCGCGAGACGGTGTACCGCCCCTTGAGCGCGCCCATCTCGGCGCTCGTGGCGTGGTCGTTCTCCAGCAGGTCGGCGATGTCGTGGGCCAGCTCGATCGGGCCCTCGACCGGCACCCGCGTGCCCTTGGGCAGCACGATGACGCCCAGCTCGCTGATGAAGGGGAAGCGGGCCCGATCGGCCTCGGGGTCCAAGCCGATGGTGGCCCCGGCGGCGATGGTGCAGTTCTTGTCGGCCATCACCTTGCGGAGCTGCGCGCCGGCGCCCACGTCGCAGCCGCTCAGCAGCAGGCTCTCGTCCACCGAAGCGCCGCTGTGGACGAAGCAGTCGTAGCCGATGATGGACTCGCGGATGCGCGCCGACTGGATGATCGAGCCCTCGCAGACGAGGCTGTCGATCACGTCCGCCGAGGGCATGCCCTCCGCCTGCACGAAGCGGGCGGGCGGGTAGTCGCGCTGGGCGGTGCGGATGCGCCAGCGGCGGTTGTAGAGGTTGAGCGTCGGCGCGAGGCTGCGCAGCTCCATGTTGGCCACGTAGTAGCTGTCCATGGTGCCCACATCGCGCCAGTAGGCCCGGGCCTCCTCGGGGTCGCCCGGCACGCGGTTGGTGGCGAAGTCATAGATGTAGACCCGCGCCCCGGCCTCGACCATCGCCGGGATGATGTTCTTGCCGAAGTCGTGGGCCGAGCCCGACAAGGCGGCGTCCCGCACCAGCTCGTCTTGCAGCACATCGGAGCGGAAGAAGTAGTTGCCCATCGACACCAGGGCGAGCTCCGGGCGCCCGGGGATGCACTTGGGCTCCTGCGGCTTCTCCTGAAAGCCGATGACCCGCCCCTCTTCATCCACTTGGATGACGCCGAACTGGTGGGCCTCCTCGATCGGCACGGGGTAGGCGGCGATGGTCAGATCGGCGGCCACGGCGGTGTGGCGGGCCTCCATCTGCTCCACCGCGATCTTGTAGATGTGGTCGCCGCCGAAGATCGCCACGTGCTCCGAGCGGGCGTCGCGCACGAGGTTGAGGTTCTGGAAAACGGCGTCGGCGGTGCCGAGGTACCAGTGCTCGCCCCGGCGCATCTGG
Source organism: Deltaproteobacteria bacterium (assembly GCA_947462115.1). Taxonomy (GTDB): domain Bacteria; phylum Myxococcota_A; class UBA796; order UBA796; family UBA2385; genus JAEUKK01. The sequence continues at coordinate 2,125 of CANHON010000017.1, forward strand.
GCCGGCACCACCTCGATGAACTCCCCCATGCCGCTGACGTGCCAGTTGCGGTTGAGGTGCTTGATGAGGCTGCTCGCCATGTACTGGGTGAGCACGAACACGCGCCGGTAGCCCGAGTTCACGAAGTTGCTGAGCACAAAGTCGATGATGCGGTAGCGCCCGCCGAAGGGCACCGCGGGCTTGGCCCGGTGACAGGTGAGCGGGCCCAAGCGGGAGCCTTTGCCGCCCGCCAAGATCATCACGATGGTGTTGTCCCGATAGCTCATGTCCGCCTCCGGGCCGCCCGCGCGGGCGACAGATCGCCGAAGCCGCATGCTACAAGCCGCGGCAGGTGCGCGTCGCCACATCAACCAAAGCAGCCTCAGTTAAACCATTCTGACCGCTGAATCTGCCGCGGGTCAGTGCCGGGGGGCGGGCGGCGCCGCGCCAACCGGCCCCAGAGCGGCTACGGAGCGCCGCGGGGGCGTACGTGACCGAGCAGCAGCGCGGCGTCGGGGCCAGAGGGTGGGCGGCCGCGGCCGCAGCGGCGGCGGTGGCGGCCTTGCTCGGCGCGCGCTGCCTCTCCAGCGATCCGCCGCAATCGACCCCGCCCGCCGCGCAGCTGAGCACGGAGCTCTCCGCCCCGCGCCCCGATCGTCCTGGCCGCCGCGCGGGCGCCCGGCCAAGCGCGCCCGAGGCAGCCCCAGCGGAGGCCTTCGATGGGGACGGCGAGGGGGCGGGCGAGGCCGAGCCGATCCGCTGCGCCCTGACCACCGCCGAGGCCGCGCCCCACCCGCCCTTGGACTTTTTGCGGGTGCAGACCGCCGAGGGAGCCGCCGGCCCGCCGGTGCTCGCCGAGCCCACCGGCCCGGGGGAGTGGACCTTGACGCTGCCGCCGGAGTGGGGCCGCGGGCAGGACTTGCCGGGCGATCACCTCATGGAGCAGGTCGACCCGGAACAGCTGCAGCTCATCGGGCCGACGATCCGCCCGCTCCTGGTCTCGCTCCAGCCGGGGTCCTGCGTGGCCGCGCCGCTGCGCTTCGTCGCCCCCCTGCGCTGCTCGCTCGGGCCGGGCTTGGCGGAGGCGCTCGCGGGCGGCGAGGAGACCGGCAGCTACGCGATCCGCCCCGCGCTGGCCCACGCCGTCTCGGCCGACGCCTTGCTCATCTGGCCCAAGGCGGCCGAGGGCGAAGTCCAGCTCCACCTGCCCGACCAGCCGCCCATGCCCCTGCGCTGGACCGAGGCCGGCTGCGCGCCGCCCCAGCCGCGGCCCACCGCGACCGTCGAGGGCCGGGTCATCGACCCCTTGGGGGGCGAAGGGCTGCGCTTCGTCGAGGGCTGCGACACCGGCGGACGGGTCGATCCCGACGGGCGCTTCACGCTGACCATCGCCGCCGACGGCCCGTGTCAGATCGAGGCCTTCCGCATGGACGGAAGCTTGCGGGCGCTCAGCGAGCCGGTCGCCGTCGATCCCGAGCCGGACGACGTGATTGAGGTCACCCTCACGCTGCCCGAGGAGCAGATGGCCGGCCTTGGCATGGCCTTCCGAAGCCTCCCGCAGGGCATCGTCGCGGTGCAGGTCTACCCCGACACCCCCGCCTACGAGGCGGGCCTCCGCCCCGGCGACCTCATCCTGGAGGTGGACGGCCAGGCCACCGCCGGCATGTCCGACAATGACTTCATCGCCTTCGCCACCGGCCCGGCCGGGACGAGCGTGCGGCTGCTGGTCGAGGACAGCGAGGGCGAGCGCAGCGCCGCGGACATCCGCCGGGCCGCGGTCTCGCGCTGAGGCTCAGCGTTGAAGGCCGCGCTTGTGGGCATCCAGCACCGCGGCGGCCCGCTCGGCGGGGCACTGGATCTCGGTGTCCGAGACCGCCGCGCCCACCGCCACCACCCGGCCGCCCAGCGCCCGCTCCTCGGGGCTCGGGCCGATCATGCCGCCGCGCCAGCCCTTCCAGCACCGCGCCCCGTCCAGCTGGACGATCAGCACCGGCGCCGGGGGGTTGGTGGCGCCCTCGGGGTGGGTGGACTTCACCTCGTCCCAGCGCGGCAGCCCGGTGGTCGGCGGCGGCGGGGGCGGAGGGTTGCGGGTCATCACCGGCTCCCCGAGCGCTGGCCGCCCCGGCGGACCCGGCTGGGCCTCGGGGATCACCGGCGCGCCCGGCTCGGCCTCGGCGATCCCCGACGCGCCCGCGGCGCCCGGCCCCGGGGCCTCGACGGCAGCGGGCTCCGGCGGGGGCGTGGGCAGCGCGTCCGTGCCCGGCATCGGCGGGTTGTTCGTCCGCTCGGGCGGCCGGGCACCGCAGGCCTCAAGGTGGAGGGCGGCGCCGAGGGCGAGCACCCGGACAGGAGAGCGACGGGGGATCTTGGGCGTGGGCATGCCCGGAGCCTACCACCCGCGCCTGACACGGAGAGGGGCCCAGGGGCTCAGGGGCTCGCTTCGCAGTCCACCCGCAGGCTCGGCGCGTCGATCCAAAGCTCTCGCCCAGCGGCCGGGCCCTCTACATACAGGTCCGCGGTGCGGAGCTCCCCTTGCAGCGCGACCCGAAGCGGCCCCTCCAGCCGAAGCCATCCGTCGGCGGTGGCCCGCCCGCTCGCGACCGACACATAGCGCTCGCCGAGGCCGTCCACGATCCGCAGGGTCAGCGCGACGGGGGCCGGCGGGCCCGCGTTGAGGCGCACGCGCACCCCAGCGCGGAGGGGGAGGCCGGCTGTGAGGCTGGAGAGCACCGAGTGGACCGGGCCCTGCCACGCCTCGGTCCGCCCCGCGACCACCATGGCCGCCGCGGCGCCGCCCTTGGGCCCGACCTGGAGGGGCCCGCCCGAGCTCCGCCAGCCGGCGTGGGCGCCGACCTTGGGCGCCGGCAGCCGCTCGATGGCGCAGGTCGGATCCGGCTGCCCGAGCAGGGCGGCGCGGACGGCGTAGTAGCCGAGCTTGGGCTGCAGATCGTCATTGAACAGCAGCGGCCGGTCATCGCCGAGCGTCCCGTCCACCCAGGTGTGGCGGTCCGAGAGGCCCCAGAAGCTCAGCTCCCGACAGGCGGGCTCGGCCACACAGGCGGCCGTCCACCCGTAGAGCAGGCGGGCCTGCGCGGCCTCGGCTCCCCAGGCAGAACCTGCGAGGTGCCTCACCTGCACGTCAATCTCGGTGAGGTGGACCTCTAAGCCCAGCGCGGCGAAGCGGCGCATGTTGGCCGCGAGCTCGGCGGGCCGCGGCCCCTCCCCCACCTTGAGGTGGCTCTGCAGGCCGACGGCCTCCACCGGGACGCCCGCGGCGCGCCAAGCGGTGAGCAGCCGCAGCAGTCCGTCCGACTTGGGGTTGCGCGCCTCGATCCCATAGTCGTTGTAGGCGAGCACGGCCGCCGGGTCGAGCGCCTTGGTCTTCACGAAGGCATCGCGCAGGTGCCGATCGCCGTCGACCCGCCACAGCGCGGTCTTCGAGACGGTGCCGTCGTCTTCGAGGGCCTCGTTGACCACGTCCCAGGTGCGCACGCGGCCCGCGGTGGCCGACACGAGGCGCTCGAGGTGCTGCTGCTGGGCGACCATCAGCTCGGCGTCCGACAAGGCGACCGCCCAGGCCGGGAGCTGCTGATCCCACAGCAGCGTGTGCCCGCGGACAGACTGCCGACCCTGGGATGCCGCGTCAAAAATGACCTGCCAGTGCTGATCCTGGACGAGCTCTGGCCGCGGCTGCACCGGCGCCCACTTCAGCGCGTTCTCGGGGGTGACCGCGTTGAACTCTGCCTGGATCAGCCGGGCATAGGCCGGCTCCCGCACCAGCGGCTCATAGGCCACCGCCACCCCGATGCGCCGGCCCGTCGTCTCGGCCGCGGCGCGCAAGGTCATGCGCAGAGGCTCCGCGGCGCGCAGGCCCCCCGGCCCGGCGATCGCCGCGGCGCACAGGGCGGCGCCCACCCACGCGGGCCGAGTGGAGGACGCGGCCACTTAGTCCACGCACTCCAAGCTGACGGTGCCGAGCTCGCCGGGCGACTTCTCCACCGACAGGACCCGCCACCGGCTGCCGTCCACCTCAATTTCACTGCCTTCGCCCACGAAGATCGTGCCACCCGGCAGCGCCAAGGCGCAGATCCGCCCCGTCTCCTCTTGACCGTCCCCCTTCCGGTACCGGCCGTGCGTCATGTTCCCCATCGGAACGCGGACCGCGCCGAGCATCCCGACCGTGGTCTCCTCAATGCTCTCGCGTTGCCCCTTGTGCCCTGACATCGCCCAACCCCCGGCGGCTGAGCGCCGCCTTGGTCCTCGCCCCTCAACACGGGCCGCCGCCGACCATCGGCGCGTGCGGGCCTGAGGAGGAAGGTGCCCAAGCGACAAGCTATACCTGATCCGACGCCGGGGCCCGGCGCCCGCCGGTCCGCTCTGCACGCCGACCGTCCGACGGAGCCCCCAACGGAGACCGCATGGTTCGCATCGCACCGCCCCTCTGCCGCACCCGCCTCCCCAGCCTCCGGAGCGCGCTCCGCGGTCCCCTGACGGGCGCGCTGCTCAGCCTGCTGCCGGCGCTGGGCTTCGGATGCAACGGCGATCCCGCCTCCGTCGCCGACGCCAAGGTGGACGCAGACGGTGACGGCTCGGCCCTGCCCTTCGACTGCGACGACGCCGACGAGACCGTTTTCCCCGGCGCCGAGGAGCGCTGCGACGGCATCGACAACGACTGCGACCGCGAGACCGACGAGGGCGTCACGCCCGACGGCCTCACCTTCTTCGCCGACGCAGACGAGGACGGCGTGGGCAGCCCGGCCTACACCCGCGTGGCCTGCGCGCTGCCCGTCGGCTTCGTCGAGGCGGGCGGTGACTGCGACGACCTCGACCCGACCATCTTGCCCGGCGCGACCGAGCGCTGCGACGGCGTGGACCAAAACTGCGACGGCGTCATCGACGAGGCCGGCTCCAGCGGCGAGGACACCTTCTACCAAGACGTGGACGAGGACGGCTTTGGCGACCCTGACGCCATCTTCCGCGCCTGCGAGCCACCTGAAGGCTACATCGAAGCGGGCGGGGACTGCGACGACGCCGACGCCACCATCTTCCCCGGCGCGGTCGAGAGCTGGTACGACGGCGTGGACGGCGATTGCGACGGCGCCGACGACTACGACGCCGATCGGGATGGCTACACCTCCGACGCCTTCGGCGGCGCGGACTGCGACGACACCAGCGGCGACTTCCGCCCCGGTGTGACCGAGGTCTGCGACGGCCGCGACAACAACTGCGACGGCTTCATCGACGAAGACGGCGCGTCGGGCACCTCGCCTTTCTACGTGGACACCGACCGAGACGGCTGGGGCATCGTGGGCTCCCCCCGCTTCGCCTGCACCGCCCCCCTGGGCTACGCCGCCCGGTCCGGCGACTGCGATGACTCCGACAACTTGATCCGGCCGAGCGCGGTCGAGACCTGGTACGATGGCGTCGACCAAGACTGCGACGGCGCCTCCGACTACGACTCCGACAGCGATGGCCTCGACTCCATCACCTTCGCCGGCCTCGACTGCGACGACGCAGACGCCGAGATCGGCGCGGCCAGCACCTGGTGGCCCGACCCCGACCTCGACGGCTACGGCGATCGCAGCGAAGCGCCGCTGATCGACTGCGGGGACAGCCTGCCGAGCGGCTACGTGGACAACGGCGGCGACTGCGACGAGTCCGACGAGGACATCAACGCCGGCGCCACCGAGCTCCCCGGCGACGACATCGATCAGGACTGCGATGGCGTTGACCGCCTCGACTTCGACCGCGACGGCTGGGTGGACGTCGCCTACGGCGGCCGAGACTGCGACGACGCCGACCCGGCGGTGCAGCCCTACGCCTGGGAGGTCCTCACCGACGGCGTCGACAACGACTGCGACGGCCTCGCCGACGGGGCCGACCCCGACGTGCCCACCAGCCTCTCGCTGTCGGACGATGACTTCGTGGCCATCCCCTTCTCTGCCCTGCGGGTGTCGTTCTGCGGCGGCGCTTGGTCCGAGGCCTACGTCAGCAGCAACGGGCACCTCACCTTCGGGAGCGGCAGCTTCCGCACCAGCGGCAGCGCCTCGGCGATCGCCGGGGTCATGGGCGTGGCGGGCTTCTGGGCCGACCTCGACCCCACCCGCGCCGGCTCCATCAGCTGGATCGAGCTGGACGACGCGGTGCAGGTGCACTTTGAGCAGATCCCGGTCTACGGCGCCACGGCCGACCGCCAGACCTTCACGATGACCGTCACCGACGATGGCCAGATCATCGTCACACACGAGCGCCTCGACGGGGGCAACTTCCTCGCGGGGTGGAGCTGCGGCACGGGGAGCCCGCTGGCGCTGGACCTGAGCGCCGAGATGGCGAGCTACCCGGACGGCGGCGAGGGCCTGGGCCAAGGCACCGAGGACGGCGTCTACGAGCAGTTCTCCACCTCCAACCCCAACGATCTGCTCGGCCGGACCCTCACCTACTGCGGGGCCCGCGGCCTCGACAGCGACAACGACGGCTGGAGCGACCGGTGCGGCGACTTCAACGACGCCGAGGTCACGCTCTACCCCCTCTAAGCAGAGCGGGCGCCGCAGCTTAGGGCGAAAGGATCCGATACAGCTCCGCCCGACCGCCGGAGAGGCCGCCGACGCGCTCCGCCCGCAGCCCCTGGGCGGCGGCGGTGGCCTCCACCTGCCGCGGCGACGGCGCCCGGTTGTAGATGAGCGGCGCGCTGGCGCGGAGCACCAGCAGGTGATCGCCGGCCGCCGCGCCCACCAGCCGCTCGACCAGACCCGGCTCGCCCCGGCTGGCGGCCCCCCAGGCGTTCTCAAACTGGAGGCCCGGGCGCAGCAGCTCCAGGGCACCCGAGGCCTCGTAGTCGCACAGCACGACCCGACTGACGTGATTTTCGTCGAGGAGCCGAACCAGCTCGGCCTGCCCGCTGGTCGAGAGGGTGGGCGCCGGCGCGCTCCGCAGCAGGCGATCGGTGGCCTCGAGGCTCATGGGCCCGCCGATCATCGCCGGGAGGGCCAAGACCAGCCCGAGCACCGCGACGCGCCCCCGTCGCTCGCCGCCGATCCGTCGCGCCAAGGCGGCGGTGCACAGCGCGGCCCACAGCGCGGCGGTCGCGGCGGCTTGACCGAGGTGGTGGAGATCCCGGGCGAAGAGCAGGAGCAGCAGCACCTGCGCCGGGAGGGCCAGGCTCAGGCCCCGGAGCGCGTCGCCCGCCGCGCCGGACCGCCGCCACCCCGCCGCCATCCCGAGCAGGGCCAGCAGCCAGCCGAGCCCCAGGAGCAGGCCCGCCGCCGGCCCCGGGAGCAGCGCCGGATCGGCCCCCCAGGCCTGCACCAAGAAGGGCGCGGGGTCCAACAGCCACCGGGCGAGGTTGCCGAGCTGCTCCCGGTCCCCATCGACGCCCCGCAGCATGCCCACGACCCGCGCGCCCTGCAGGGCGAGGCTGTCGTGGCTCCGCACCACCGACGCGGCCGGGTCGAGCTGAAGGGCCATGAGCGCAGCGATCCCTGCGGGGAGGGCCCCGAGGCCGAGCCCGAGGAGGACCGCCCGGAGCGGTGGACGCGCGCCGCCGCTGAGCCGCCCGGCCGCGAGCCAGAGCGCCGCCGCGCTCAGCACAAAGGTGACCTTGGCGTGCAGCCCAAAGGCGAGGCCGAGCACCACCCCCCAGGGGCGCGTCTGGCCGGGACGGGCGGTGATGGCCGCGAGCAAGCACAGGTTCGCGGCGATCAAGGCGAGCTCTGTGCCGCCGAGCATCGCCCGCCACACCAAGAAGTCCCACCGCGTCGCGAGGAGCAGCGCGGCGAGCGCCCCCACCAGCGGGCCGCCCCACCGCCGGCCCACGACCCAAGTGGCGACCACCAGGGCCACCCCGAGGGCCAAGTGGAGGGCGCGGGCCCCCCTCAGCCCGCCGGCGGCGAGCGCGATCCGGGTGGGCCAGTCGGGGAGGCCGCCGGTGTAGGCGTTGACCTGAAGCGGCAGCGGGCCGAGCAGGAGGGTCGGCCGGGTGGGGCTCCAGCGCAGCGGGCCGAGGCTGACCCCCACCGATTCGCCCGACCGCGCGTGGCTGAGGGCCGGCGGGTCGAGCGCCACGCAAACCGACGGCGGCTCGGCCCAGGCGGCCGCGACCTCGCCCACCACGCCGGCCTCCGTCAAGAACGCGCGAGACAGGCCGATCGAGAGCGCGACGGCCGACAACAGCCCCGCCCAGGCGCCGATGGTCGCGGGGAGCGGGCCGCCCCCGCCGCCGGATCCGGCTCGGGTCATGGTTTTTTCATGTTCCACAGCCCCCGCCTATCGCTTGGCGGCCCCAGGGGCCTATACTGAGCGGACTTGGAATACCTCCCCCGCCCGTCGGGTCTCCCCGGTGCTCCGAGCGTGCGACCGCCTTCGCGTCCTCCGGCCAACCTCCTCTGGTGAGCATGATGAGCGACCACCGCGTCCAGCGCCCCCGACCACCCGCGAGGCCCAGCCTCGGTGACCGCCTCCGCGAGCTCGGCGCGCGCCTCAACGCTTGGCTGGACCAGCTCCGTCCCGGCGCCCCGCCCACCCTCGTGCCGGTCCCGGTGCGGGTAAACAAGCCCCGCCGCTGAGCCGAGCCCCGCGGAGGGCCGCCAAGGCCCGACGCCGACGATGAGAGCCCCCGGTGCAGACCGCGGGGCTCACGCCGTTTTGGCGGTGGAGGGCGGTCTCGGCCGCGCCCACCCGCCTGGCGCCGGCCCCAAAAACGAAGGAGCCCCCAGTCTGACCGAGGTCGGACCAGGGGCGCCGCGAGGGCTCAGAGAGCTTACTCGGCGGCCGTGTCGGAGCCGGTGTCCTTGTCGCCGCAGGCGACGAGGGTCATGGCGCTGGCGGAAACAACGATCAGGAGCAGGGCCTTCAAGGACTTCATGGGTGCGTCTCCTCTTGCGGTGGGTCCCGCCCCACGAAACGGGGTGCGGGATTCTCGGTGCCAAGGCCCCAGACCGGCTGATCCGATCGTCGGCCAATGGCTTTCCCCGATGCGACCCTTGGCACAGGTCACCGCGATCGTGACACAGCCAGGGCCCGTTGTCAAGTGCTTCGGCCCACCGGCGGTCCTTGCTCCGTCAAGACCCGGTCAGAGAGAATATGCCGCGCCGGCGAGCGCCCGCAGCCCGATCCGCGCGCGCCCCGAGGTCCGCCCGTGAACGCCCTGCCCCTGTTGGAGCTCGCCGCAGCGGCCCTCGCCGGCTGGGCCGCCTACCTCACGATCCCCCGACCGCCGGACCGCGACCTCGAGCGCATCTTCAAAGTGGCGCTGTCGTCGATGCTCTGGAGTGAGGCCGAGGCGGCGGGCGGCGGCGAGCGGGCCGTGCTCGACCGCTGGGACGCCGCGCTCCGCGCCCAAGTGCCCTTCCACCCGGCCGGGCGCGCGCCGGTGGACAAGCTGTTCGCGCCGAGCCTGCCCGGGATGGCCAGCCCGGCCCTGGAGGGTGAGCGCGCCCTGGTCGAGGCCCTGATCGCCCTGCCCGGCCCCGCGGAGCGGTGGCAGCGCATGTACGTAGAAGACCGCGCGGCGGCGGACGCCCTCACCGCCCACCCCGATGGCCTCGGCCCCAGCGGCGATCCGAGCGCCGCCCTCGGCGCCGGCGCGGGCTGGGAGGCGGTCTCGGCCTGGGCGCCCTCCGTGGCCGAGGCTGTAGAGAAGCGCTTCTCGCACGTCATTTTCGCGGTTATTGGCGACGCCGCGCTGGCCGCCGGTCTGCGGGAAGCGGCGCCCGGCCTGCGGGTGGTCGAGCCCGAGCCGCGCGCGGGGGCCCTCGGCGCGCTCTGCGCCGCGCCCGCCGACCGGGTGGTCTGGCTGTGGCGGGCGCCGGCCTTCGTGGGCCTGCTGCGGGCCCTCGAAGCGGCCCCCGCCCTCATCGATCGCAGCCTCGCGCTGGTCCAGCTCGGCGCCCCGCTCGCAGACGGCCCCGAGGACGCCCAGTGGCTCGCCGAGCGCTGGCGACACGCCGCCTTCGAGCCCGAGCTCCAGCGGCTCATCCCGATCTTCAGCCTCATCGACGCCGGGCCGGACAGCCCGCGCTCGACCTGGGAGGCGCAGGCCTTGCCGGAGCCCGCCCTGCTCTCCGGCGCGAGCCCGGCCATCGAGCGGATCTCTCTCGGCCCCTTGCCCCTCGCGGCGGTACAGCCCCGAACGCTGGCCCGCGCCCTCCTCGTGCCCTTGTCTTTGCGGCTGTTGGCCCACGATTGACGCGCCGGGCCCCCGCAGCCAAGGCGGCCCAGGCGGCGACGGTGTAGCATCCCCCCGAACGAACCTCTCCGCACGCTGGAGCCCATCGATGATCCGAACCCAGGCCCGCCCCGCCGGGCTCCTCGCCCGAGGCCTCGATGGGCTGCTCGCCCGAGGCATCGCCGGCGCCTGCGCCCTCTGGATGCCCACCCTCGCCCACGCTGGCGGGGGCTTGATGGTGCGCTCCGAGCCCGAGGGGCTCCGCATCTACGTGGACGGCGACGAGACGGGCCTCGTCACCCCCGCCCAGCTCCTCGGCCTGCCCGCCGGCCCCCACCGCATCGAGCTCACCGGCGACTGCAAAGGCGCCGTCGGGGAGGTCAACATCGAGGAGGGCAAGGTCAGCGAGCTCAGCCTGCCGGCGGACCTCGTGTGGGGTTGGCTGCGGGTGAGCCCCAACCCGAGCACCGCGGCCGTGGCCGTGGACGGGGTGGAGGGGCCGCCCAACCGCCAGCTCAATTGCGGCAGCCACGCCATTCGCGTCGCCCTGCCAGGCTATGTGCAGTCCGTTCAGACGGTCGAGATCGAGGCCGGGCGGACCGTCGAGCTGCCGGTCTCGCTCGACCCGCTCGGCAACGGCAGCCTCAGCCTCGTCATCGATCCGCCAGAGGCCGAGGTCAAGCTCGACGGGCGGGCCATCGGCAAGGGCAGCGTCAGCCAGCCCACGGTGGTCGCAGGCCCCCACCTCCTGGAGCTGAGCGCGCCGGGCTACACGCCGCTGCAGCAGAGCATCCTCATCGACGCGGGCGCGGAGACCCGCCTCGCCCTGCACCTCGAGCGGGCGCCTGGGGCGGCCCTGGCCGCCACGCCCGAGCCCAAGCCGCCGCGCGAGGGCCTCAGCCGCAGCCAAAAGCTCAAGGTCACGGGCTGGAGCGTCGGCGCGGTGGGCCTCGGCGTCGGTGTTTTCGGGGCGACGCGCTTCGCGGTCAGCGGCGCCGCCTATGACGAATACGTGCAGCGCAGCGCCTCGGGCCCCGGACCCCAGAGCGAGGTCGAGGCCATCCGCGACGAGCAGGTCGTGCCGGCGCGCAACCTCGGCGTCACGCTCTCCACGGTCGGCGCGGCGATGCTCGCGGGCGGCCTCACCATGGCGGTCACCTTCTAATGCGCCCACTCTACCTTTTGGGCCTGTTGGCCCTCGGCGGCTGCTACCCGAGCGTCCCCTTCACCGCCGAGGACGGCAAAGCGGCGCTGGACGGCGGCGACGGGACCAGCGACGGGACCAGCGACGGGACCAGCGACGGGACCAGCGACGACGGGGGCGGCAGCGACGGCCTCTCGGACTGCGTCTGGGCCTTCGACGGCGACACCGACGGCTTTGGCGGCGGGGACGAGCGGATCGCCGGCTGCGAGGCGCCGCCCGAGCCCGGCTGGGTGCAGATCCTGGGGGACTGCGATGACGCCGACGCCGCCGTTTTTCCGGGCGCGGCCGAGCAATGCAACGGCGAAGATGACGACTGCGACGGCCTCTTCGACGAGGACGTCACGGGCATCTTCTACGCCGACCAAGACGGGGACGGCTTCGGCGACCCGACCCGCTCCACCACCACCTGCGATCCCAGCGGCGCCTTCGTCGACAACGACGGAGACTGCGCTCCCGAAGAGCCCGGCATTTTCCCCGGCGCCGAGGAGCTCTGCGACGGCATCGACGAGGACTGCGACGGCCTCATCGATGACGACCCGGTGGACGGCATCGACACCTGGGAGGACCTCGACGGGGACGGCTTCGGCGCCGGGGAGCCGACCCGCCGCTGCCCCAGCGCCGACACCGGCGAGGCCTGGGTGGGCGACGACTGCGACGACAACGACCCCGACATCAACCCCGGGGCCTTGGAGGTCTGCGACGGCGGCCTCGACGACGACTGCGATGGCCTCATCGACGACGAAGATCCCGATCTCACCGCCGACGAGACGCCGATCTGGTGGCTGGACGCCGACGGGGACGGCGAGGGTGACCCCGCCGCTGCGGTGGCCGCGTGCCTCCCGCCGGCTGGCTACGTAGACAACGACGACGACTGCGATGACGGCAGCGCCGCTGATCTCGACACCGACGGCCTGCAAGACTGCGCCGACCCCGACATCGACGGGGACGGCCTGCGCAACGAGTGGGACGCCGCGCCCGCCGACCCGACGGTGGTGCGGGGCCCGACCGCCGGCTTCGGCACCGACGGCACCTTGAGCGTCCCTGCGAGCACCAGCAGCACCGGGCCCACCGGCGTCCGCCTGACCGCCGACGCAGCGGCGGGCGCGACCCGCCTCGAGGTGGGGCCCGGGGCTAGCTTCGCGTTCGGTGACGAGATCTTGATCTGGTCGCAGCGCGGCGCAGGCGCGGGCCAATGGGAGCTCGGCTTCGTGAGCGGCGTCACCGGGAGCCTGGTCGACATCGAGCCGCCCCTCCGCGGCGACTACCTCGCCGCCGACCTCGTGAACGTCTACCGGGTGCCCCACTACACCACCGTCCAGGTCGATGGCACCCTGTTGGCCCCTGCCTGGAACGGCGCGAACGGCGGCCTGTTGGCCCTCCGCGCGCGCGACACCGTGACCATCACCGGCCTCGTCAGCGCCTCGGGCCTCGGCTTCCGGGGCGGCAGCGGGAGCGTGGGCGGCACCGGCGGCACCCAGGGCGAGTCCTTCGGCGGGACCGGCGCCGCCAACAGCGCGCGGAACGGCGGCGGCGGCGGCGCGGGCGCCCCGGTCGAAGACCAGTGCCCTGGCGGCGGCGGCGGTGGCTATGGCGCTGTGGGCGTCAATTCCGTTCGTCGAGACGGCGGGGTCGCGGCCTATGGCGGCGGCGCCTACGGCACCTCCGACCTCACGGGCTGGTTCCTCGGCAGCGGCGGCGGCGGCGGCGGGCCGGACGATGACTACGACGGCGGCGGCTCGGGCAACCGCGGCGGCGCTGGCGGCGCGGGCGGCGGCCTCGTGTTCATGACGGCCGGCACCAGCGTCCAGGTGCGCGGACAGCTCCTCGCGACCGGCTCACGGGGCAGCAACGCCACCCGCGGCTCCTTCTCCTACGGGGAGATCGGCGGCGGCGGTGGCGGCGCGGGCGGTCAGCTGTGGCTGCAGACGCCGACCCTCACCGTGGACGGCGTGGTCTCCGCGGCCGGCGGCGGGGCCGGAGACTACGCCAGCGACAGTGAGCTCACCTCGGTGGGCTGGCAGTACATCTGCCGGGCGGCGGCGGCCGGCGCGGGCGGCGAAGGGCGGGTGCGCCTCGACACCGACCTGCTCTCCGGCGTCGGCTCGGTGACCACAACCCCCACCCTCTTCGCCTGGGCCCCCTGAGGCTTCGCAAGAGGGCCCCCCTTGACGGTGCTGGCGGACGCTGCTCCGATCGGCTAGCCGGCGGCGCATGAACGTCGTCTTCTTTGCCCTCGTCGCCTTCGCTTTCTTCGCCGCGCTCCTCGGCTTCGCCGAACAATGGGCGGCCGGTGATTTGGCCGCCGCGAGCGCGGTCCCCGCCGCCGTGGGCAAGGCGGCCCTCGACAGCGCCAAGTCCTCCGTCGAGCTGGCCATCGGCTTGGTCGGCAGCATCACGCTGTTCTTGGGCTTGATGCGGGTGGTGGAAGAAGGCGGCGGCCTCAAGCTGATGGCGCGGGTGATCCGGCCGCTGCTCGTGCTGCTGTTCCCCGACGTCCCGCCCGACCACCCGGCCATGGGCGCCATCATCCTCAACCTCGCCGCCAACGCGCTCGGCCTCGGCAACGCCGCGACCCCCTTCGGCCTCAAGGCGATGAAGGAGCTCGAGGGCCTCAACCAGCAGCCGGGCACGGCCACCGACGCGATGGTGCGCTTCTTGGCCATCAATACGAGCGGCGTGGCGCTGCTGCCCACCGGGGTCATCGGCCTGCGGGCGCTCAAGGGCGCGGCCAACCCCGCCGACATCTTCCCCACGACCCTGTTCGCGACGGGCTGCTCCACCCTGGCCGCCATCCTCATGACGGCGGTCCTGGCCCGCCTCACGGTCTTCCGCAAGCCCGCCGAACAAGCGACGGCCGACGCCGCGGTGAAGGCCGAGGCCAAGCCGGTCGCGCTCCTTGACTTTGTCCCGCTGGTCATCTTTTTCGGCGTGTTGGCCGGTCTGGTGGCCGCCGTCTACTTCGCCAACGAGCTGGCCAGCGCCTGGATCATGCCCGGCCTCATCATGGGCATGCTGACCTTCGGCGTCGTGCGAAAGGTCAAGGTCTACGAGGTCTTCATCACCGGGGCGCGCGAGGGCTTCGGCATGGCCATTGGGATCATCCCGTACCTCGTCGGCATCCTGTCGGCGGTGGGCATGCTCCGGGCCTCGGGCGGCCTGCAGGCCATCGTCCGCTTGTTCTCGCCGCTGACCGAGGCCGTCGGGATGCCCGCCGAGGTGCTGCCCCTCGCCTTGCTGCGGCCGCTGTCCGGCTCCGGCGCATTCGCGCTCACCGCCGAGCTGGTGGACACCCACGGCCCCGACAGCCTCATCGGCACCCTGGCCTGCACCATGAACGGCTCGACCGAGACCACCTTTTACGTGCTGGCGGTCTACTTCGGCAGCGTGGGCATCAAGAACAGCCGCCACGCGCTGCCCGCGGGCCTCTTCGCCGACCTCGTGGGCGCCCTCGCGAGCGTGGTCGCCGTGCGCTGGCTGCTGGGCTAGACCCTCGGGACACCCCGGCTTCATCCCAGCGGAAATCTCATGAACGGCCTGCTGCTCGTCAATCTCGGCACTCCAGACGCACCCGACACCGCCTCGGTGCGCCGCTACCTCGCCGAGTTCTTGTGGGACCACCGCGTCCTCGACATCCCGGCGATCGGGCGCTTCTTTCTGCTCTACGGCGCCATTCTGCCCTTCCGACCGGCAAAGTCCGCCCGGGCCTACCAGAAGGTGTGGAGCCCCGAGACCGGCTCGCCCCTGCTGCACCACAGCGCCGCGCTGACCGACGCGGTGCGGGCCGAGCTCGGCCAGGGCTGGACGGTCGCCTTGGGCATGCGCTACGGCCGGCCCAACCTGCAGAGCGCGCTCGACACGCTCGAGAACAGCGGCTGCACCCGCATCTTCGTGCAGCCCCTCTATCCGCAGTACGCGAGCAGCAGCACCGGCAGCACCGTGGAGCGCCTGTTCGCCCTGGCCGGCCAGCGACCGGCCACCCCCAACCTGACGATCCTGCCGGAGTTCTACGACGACGCCGACTTCATCGAGAGCGTCCGCGCGGTGGCCGCACCGCACCTCGACGCGATCAAGCCCGACCACGTGCTGATGAGCTACCACGGGCTGCCCGAGCGGCAGGTCCAGGCCACCCAGATCGCAGGCACCGGGCACTGCTTGGCCAGCGGCGCCTGCTGCGACCGCATCGAGACGGTGAACAGCCGGTGCTACCGGGCCCAATGCTACGCCACCACCCGCGCCCTGACCGCCGCCCTCGGCCTCGAGCCGGGCGCGGTCACGGTGAGCTTTCAGTCGCGGCTCGGCAACATCCCTTGGATCAAGCCCTACACCGACGAGCTGCTGCCCGTCCTCGCCGCCAAGCACAAGAAGCTCGCGGTGCTCTGCCCGAGCTTCACCTCCGACTGCCTCGAGACCCTCGAGGAGATCGGCATGGCGGCCAAGGCCGAGTACGCCAAGCTCGGCGGCGAGCTGCACCTCATCCCCTGCGTGAACAGCAGCCCCCGCTGGGTGCAGGCGGTGGTGGACCGGGCGCGCCGGGCAGCGGGCTGAGCGCGGGCCGCGGCGCGTCCGCTAAGCTGGCCGGGTGAGCAACTTCACCCCCAGCACCAGCCCGTGGACCCTGACCCGCCTCGGCGAGCTCGGCCCTGATGAGCATGATTTTCAAGAGTTCAAGGGGAGCGCTTGGCTCTGGGACGGCAAGGCCGTCGCCGGGTGGTTTCACAGCGCCCTGAGCAAGCAGGTCAGCGCCTTCGCGAACTCTGCGGGCGGCCGGCTGTTCATCGGCATCGACGACAACGGGCTGCCCGACGGCGGCGTGCCGGTGAACATCAAGCCCGGCGGCACCCGAAGCTGGCTGGAGGACGTGATCCGCGACGCGGTCGCGCCGAGCCTCGGGCGCTACAACGTCTTTGAGGTGCACGGTGGGCCCGACCAACCCGAGATTGGCCCTGGGCGCGCTGTTTACGTCATCGAGCTGCCGCCCAGCGGCGAGGCCCCGCACCAGGCCCTCGACCACCGCTACTACCTCCGCATCGCCGGCAAGTCGCAGCCCATGGGGCATGTGCACGTGCAGGACGTGCTCCGCCGCACGCGGAGCCCCATCCTCGCGGTCGCCCGCATCGGCCCCTACGGCCCCCACGAGCTGGATCGGGGGGACCCGCGGGGACCCCGGGCCTTCATCTGCCTGCGCGCCTCGCTCCGCAACGAGGGCCGCACCCTCGCCCACCACGTCGGCCTGGAGCTGCGCCTGCCCCGGGCCTTGGTGAGCAAAGAGGCGCGGCGGCGCATGTTGGAGCAGCCCGGCATGCAGCTGAGCCAGCTCCCCGGCACGCTGGCGGCCTTTCGTTACCACCCGACGCCGATCTTTCCGGGCCAAGAGGTGTCGGTCAGCGCGGTGTGGATCGGCGTCCACAACAGCAACCGCGCCGCGGTCTCCGATGGCGCGCTTCGGGTGGGCTGGCGGGTGTGGGCCGATGACGCCGCGCCGGTGGAGGGCGAGCGGCCCTTGGCCACCTGGGGCGTGGTCCAGCGGGCCCTGCGCGACCTGCGCGACAAGCCGAAGCCCTAAAGCCCTTGGGGATCCGGCGCTTCGGTGGGCGGCACGGTGGGCGGCGAAGCCGGGGCAGGCTTGGGCGCGGCCGGCGCAGGCTTGGGCGCGGCGGGGGCGGCCTCCACCTTCGGCGGCGGCGGCGGCTCCACCCAGGTCCAGCTGAGCTGCACCTCGCGCCGCTCCGACAGGCCGTTGGCGAAGCTCGCAAAGACCCCACAGGTGGCCGCCGACTGCGGCGCCTTGGCCGGCAAGGCGACGAAGAAGCGCTCTCCGGGCGGCAAGACCTCGCTCTGCGCCGAGATCTGCTGCTCGCCCACCGCGCACTCCGCGGCGAAGACCGCCGGACGATCCGCGGCCGACAGCGAGAAGACCGGGCTCACCCCGCGGAGGGTGGGGCCCGGCCCCTCGACCTTGATCACGCCCGAGACGCCCGGGATGCCCCCGGCCAAGGCCGGCGCCCCGCCCAGAGCAAGCCCAGCGAAAATAACGCGCTGCAGGTTATTCATGCACCCTCGGGGCTCAGCTCTTGGAGGATCCGGTGCGCCTCGTCGATGCCCACGTCCGGCAAGGCGACGGCGGTGCCCGCCACGCGGATGATCACGCGGCCGAGGCCATGATGCCGCATCAGCGGCCCCTGCACCACCGCCACGCTCTGGATCTTGTCCCGGGACACCACCCAGGTGCTGCGGGTGAAGAAGCCAGTGCGGGCCAGGACCACCCCGGGGCTGAGCCGCCAGCCCTGCCAGCGCCAGTCGAGGTAGGCCAGCGGCGGGGCGGCGAGCACGAACACCACGCTGGCCCAGCCGAACCGGGGGAACAGCCCGATGAGCAGCGCAGACAGCGCGAGGTTGCGGAAGGTGCGGGCCAGCACCGCCCGGTAGAGCGCCCGCGGGTGGGCCGGCAGCAGGGCGGCCTGCCAGGGGTCGAAGCGCAGCGCGGGCAGCGCCACCCGGCAGAGCTCGCCGAGGCGGGCCAGGGGGACCATCGGCGCGACCCCCTCGGCTTGGCGCAGCCGTCCGTCCGCCACCCCGAGGGCCGCCGTCTCAAAAAGCAGGCTCCCATAGCCCATGATCCGGCGAAGCAGCGGCTCGTCCGCCCGCACGATCTGCAGCTTCTGACGCGGGATCTCCGCCCGGCGACGGGTGGTGAGCCCCTCCTCGGTGATGAGCTCGCCGCCCGACAACCACAGCCGGTAGCGCCAGTGTCGGAGCAGCGCCGAGCCCGCCGACCACAGCCAGGAGCCGGCGAAGGCGAGCACCACCGCCGGCAGCAGCACCTGAGGGGTCATCGCTTTCTGGGCCTTTTCAGCGACCTGTGGCCCCAGCCGCCCGAAGACCTCGAGCCCCAAGGCGGTCAGCACCGCCACGGTGCCGACCGTTCGGCGCGACAGGCCGTAGGCGATGATCTCCAGGGCGCTGAGCTCGAGCAGGGGCGGCGGGTCGGCATCCCCGGCGGGGGGCGCCGCCGCGGCGGGGCGCTGGGCGGCCACCAAGGCCCGCAGCTCGGCGCGCAGCCGCTCGGCCTCCCCCACGTCCAAGGCCGACAGCAGCCCGTGGCTGCTCGCGTCGCCCGCCGTCTCCACCCGCAGCTCCACGAGGCCCGCGGCCTTGTGGAACAGGTTCTGCACCAGCTCAACGTTCTGGATGCGCGCCGGGTCGAGCACCCGCGCGCTGCGGGAGAACAGCCCCACCCGCACCTCAAAGCGGCCGGCCTGCACCCGGTAGCGGAGGGTGAGGAAGTGCACGAGGGTGCGGCTCAGGGTCAGCAGAAAGAAGCCGACGATGAGCGCGAAATCAATCGCTTGTACACCCTTGGCGCCGCCGCCGATCACCAAGGCGAACAGCACCGGCCACAGCCCGCGGGCCGTCGCCCAGGCCTGGGGGATGAGGTTGACGACCAGGCTCAGCGGGTGAAGGCCGCGCCAGGGCGCCTCAGACGCCATCGTCGGTGCCCCGGCGGGAGAGCGCGTCGCGGAGCCGCTCGGCCTCCGCCTGATCGAGGCCGGGCACGCTGCCGTCCGCGCTCATGCCCGCCGCGGTGTAGACCTGGAGCTGCGCCAGCCCCACGAGGCGCTCGAGCGGGCCCTGGCGGGTGTCCACGTGCTGGATGCGGGTCAACGGGATGCTCGACCAGCGGCGGAACAGCACGCCGGACTGCACCAGCAGATCGTGCTCTCGCACCTCAAAGTGGTACGCCGCGTGCTCTAATGCCGGCCACAGCAAGGCCAGCACCAGCTGCAGCCCGAGCAGCCCCGCGCCGAGCCCGTAGGTGAGCGGGGCGCCCAGGGCGCTGCGGCCGAAAAAGCCCGCCGTGAGCACAACCGGGACGAAGAACGTGACCCACCGAACCAAGCGGCTGAGCCGCCAGAGGTTGACCACCCGCGGATCCAAGCGCTGCGGGCCGCGCGGCAGCGCCGATCGCGCAGCAGGGGCCAGGACGGGCTCAGGGTCAGTGTGCATGGGCTCCAAGTCCGGCGGGAGGGCCGCTCGACACCCGGTCCCTATCCCAGCGGGCGCAGGGCGTCCGTGTACGCGTTATTCCCCATCAGCGGAGCGAGAGGGGCGACGATGGACCTGCACCACGCGTTGATACGAGAGCTCATGCCGGGCCCAGCCCCGGCGGATGAGGCCTGCGCGGCCGTCGGCGTCGAAGAAGAGCAGCTCAACCAGCTCCTCACCGACTGGGTCGCAGAGGGCGCGGAGCTCACCGAGGGCCCCGACGGCCTGCGGGCCTCCCTTCGCCGGGCCTGGGGCCCGCTCACCCTGTCGCTGCGGGCCGGCCGCCCGGTCGAGCACCACCCGAGCATCGGATCGACCAACGCACGGGCGCGGGCGCTCGCCGCCAAAACACCGTGGGGAGCGCCACTCCCTGTGGTCGTCGCCGATCACCAAACCGAGGGTCGGGGCCGCCAGGGCCGCCGCTGGGAGGCCGAGCCGGGCGCCGGCATCTTGATGAGCGTGGTGCTTCGCCCCGCCGTGCCGCCCCACGAGGCGCCCCGCTGCGTGCTGCTGTGGGCCGCGGCCCTCGCGGAGCTGCTCGACCTTCAGCTCAAGTGGCCCAACGATCTGGTGTGCCCGGCCGGCGGCAAGGTCGGCGGCCTGCTCGCCGAGCTCGACGCCGGCATCGACGCCGAGGGCCGGCCGGTCGTGCGCTCGGTGGTGCTGGGGGTCGGTCTGAACATCGAGCAGCCCGCTGATCCCACCTTGACCAACGCGAGCTCGCTGCGCCGCCTCGGCCGGGCCCCGGAAGATCGGGCCGCCTTGGTGGGGGCGATGGTGCGGGCCATCGACGCAGTGGACCCCCACGCGCCGGGCGGCCTCGATCGCTGGCGGGCCCGGGCCCACACCTTGGGGCGACGGGTGCGGGTCGGGGAGATCGAAGGGATCGCCGAGGCGATCCGGGAGGACGGCGCCCTGCTCATCGACGGCCGCCCGATCCTCACCGGCGACGTCGAGCTCGTGACAGGTGAGCGACCGGACGAACCGCAATAGGGGGCCCGGCGCCACGGAGCCGGCGCCGCCAGGGAGAGCCCATGCTGCTCGTGA
>CANHON010000018.1 GCA_947462115.1 Deltaproteobacteria bacterium
GGCCACGACTGCAGCACCTGCGCGCCCGCCGCGCTCACCCACGGCCCGATGGTGGGCGCCCTCGGCCCCGACCGGGCCCTCCTGTGGGTGCGCGCCGACGCCACCCGCGCGGTGAAGCTCCGGGTGGCCGAGCGCCCCGAGGACCTCGAGGGCGCCTCGCCGGTCACCACCCGCTACCCCACCGCCGAGGACGACTTCACAGCCTCCTTGCCGGTCTTTGGCCTGCTGCCCGACACGACCTGGCACTACTCCATCGAGGTGGACGGGGTCGTGCACGGCCCGTTCCGCTTCCGCACCCCGCCGGCCGAGGGCGCGCCCACCCAGCTCCGCCTCGCCTTTGGCTCCTGCGCGCGGGTCAGCGAGCAGCCCATCTTCGCGGCCATCGCCGCGGCCGATCCTGCCCTGATGGTCTTTCTCGGCGATGCCCACTACGGCGACGTCACCGAGCTCGCCGCCCAGCGCCAGTTCTACCGCTGGGCGCTGGACCGGACCGACCGGGCCGCCGCCCTGGCCCAGCGCAGCACCTTGGCCATCTGGGACGACCACGACTACGCCGCCAACGACGCCGACGGCGCCACGCCCACCAAGGACGTCTCGCTGCGGGTCTTCGGCGAGTACTGGGCCAACGGCCCCACCGGCGCCGAGGCGCTCCCGGGCGCCTTCTCCCACCACCGATGGGGCGACGTGGAGCTGTTTTTGCTCGACGGCCGCTACTGGCGCGGGCTCGACGGCACCCTGCTCGGGGAGGCCCAAACCGACTGGCTGTTCGAGGGCCTGCGGGCCTCCACCGCCACCTTCAAGCTCGTGGCCTCGGGCAGCCAGTGGACGACCCACGGCAGCAGCGAGAGCTGGCGCGACCACGCCGAAGAGGCCGAGGCGCTCCGCCAGCGAATCGTCGAAGACAGCATCGAGGGCGTCATTTTGCTCAGCGGAGACGCGCACCGCTCGGAGCTGCGCTCGCTCGCGCCCGCACCCGGCGGCTACCCCATCCCCGAGCTGACCGGCTCGCCCTTGGCCAACACCGCCCGCGCCTGCCCCACCGACCCCGAGGAGCTGCTGGCCTGCGTCAGCGAGCCCGCGCTGTTCACGCTGCTCGACATCGACACCACGCTCGCCGACCCGACGGTGGAGGTGAGCGTGATCAACGCCCTCGGCGAGGTCCGGGCGACGCAGACCTGGGCGGCCTCGGCCCTGCGCCTCTCCCCAGCGGGCCCCCGACCGGAATAGGGACGCGGCCCCGGAGCGACGACCATGCCCGATCTTGCCCCGCTCTCCCTGGCATCGCTCTCCGTCGATCAACCCCGCGCCCGGCGGCTCGCCGTGGCCGCGGCCCTGCTGCTGGCCGGCTGCACCACCCGCTTCCCCACCGACGCGCCCGGCCCCAAGCTGCCGGCCGACACCGGGCCCGCGGCGCGCCCCACCGACAGCGGGCCCGCGGGGGACGGCGCCGATGGCGCGGACGCGACCGATGGGGCCGACGGCGCCACCGACAGCGCCTCGCCCGACACCGACCCGCCCGCGCCGCCGGTGGACGCCGACAGCGACGGGGCCACCGCCGACATCGACTGCGACGACGCCGACCCGAGCCGCTTCCCGGGCGCGCCGGAGCGCTGCGATGGCATCGACCAGAATTGCGATGGGCTCATCGATGAGGGCGTGCCCACCGACGGAGCGGGCTGCCAAGATCCCGGCCCGCCGGCCCTGCCGGGCACCGTGGGCACCGTCACCATCGGCCTGCGCACCCACCCCGGGGTCAACGACGGCAGCGATGACCCGGTCACCGTCTGCCTCGCCCCGGGCCGCTGCGCCCCGATCAACGTGCTCGACTGGGACGACCGGGAGCCCGGCAGCCACGATCTCACGCACATCGAGGGCCTCGGCTGGTCCCGGGCCGAGCTCAGCGCCTTCACGATCAGCACCACGGCGGGGGCCGACCAGTGGCGGCCGGCCTGCTTTGAGGTGCGCCTCGACGGCGACCCGGTGTACTGCCGCGAGATCAGCGGCTTGGCCATCGGGGACGCCGCGGGCGAGTCCCGGAGCTGGACCGACCCCGCCGGCTTCGGCGGGAGCAGCTGCGAGACCTGCGCCGCCGCCACCCTCACCCACGGGCCGATGGTCGGCGCGGTGCGGCACGACAGCGCCACCGTTTGGTTGCGCACCGACGCCACCCGGCGGGTCGCGCTGCGGGTCGCCACCAGCGCCGGGGGCCTCGCCAGCGCCGCCCCGGTCGCCCTGCGCTACCCGGTCGCCGACCGCGACTTTACTGAGTCCATCGACGTTTTCGGCCTCAGCCCCGAGACCAGCTACCTCTACGAGCTCGAGGTCGATGGCGCGCGCACCGGGCCCTTCCGCTTCACCACCCCGCCGGCCCCGGGCGCCGGCACCCGCCTGCGCGTGGGCCTGGGGAGCTGCGCCCGCGACGAGGCCCAGCCGATCTTCGGCGCCATCGCCGCCCTCGACCCCGACCTGTTCTTGTTCCTCGGCGACAACCACTACGGCGACACCAACGAGCTCGAGGCCCACCGCCAGCACTACCGGGCCGCCCTCGACCAGCCCCTGCGCGCCGGGCTGCTGCGGGGCCGCTCCGTGCTGCACCTGTGGGACGACCACGACTACGTCGGCAACAACACCGACGGCGCCGCGCCCGGCAAAGAGAGCGCGCTCGCGGCCTTCACCGAGTACACCGCCAACCGCGACTACGGCGAAGCCGGTCTGGAAGGCGTGTTCAGCCGGCACGTCTATGGCGATGTGGAGGTCTTTCTCGTGGACGGCCGCTACCACCGGGGCGAGGACGGCCACATGCTCGGCGCGGCCCAAGAGGCGTGGCTGCTCGACGCGCTGCAGTCCAGCGCCGCCACCTTCAAGCTCGTCGCCAACGGCAGCCAGTGGGCGACCGACAGCACCAGCGAGAGCTGGGGGGACTTCCCCGGCACCGCCGAGGCCTTCCGGGAGCAGCTCGTGCTGCGCGGGGTCGAGGGCGTGGTCTTCCTGTCGGGCGACATCCACCGCTCGGAGCTGCGCGCCCTGAGGCCGGCCACCGGAGGCTACCCGCTGCCCGAGCTCACGAGCTCGCCGCTGGCGACCACCGGGGCGGGCTGCCGCACCTTCTCCGACACCGTGGCCTGCGTGGGCGAGACGACGAGCTTCATCCTCATCGACATCGACACGACCAGCGCCGACCCGACCCTCACCGCTCAGATCATCGACGGGGAGGGCCGTTCGCGCGCGGAGTGGACCCTGCTGGCCTCGGAGCTTCGCCTGCCCGCTGGCCTGCGCTGAGCCCCGGGGCGGGCCGAGGGACGCTCAGGCCCGGGCGAGGTGGGCCTGGACGACCGCCATCACCTCGGCGTTGTCGAGCACCCGGCTCGTGGACTTGGCGAGATCGCGCACCGCCGTCACCAAGGCGGCGTCGGCCGAGAACCCGCGGCTGGTGAGCCAGTAGACGATGTTGGAGTCGCCGGCCATGTGCCCGATCTCGATCTGCTGCTCGCGGCCGAACCACGAGGCCGGCACGCCCGAGTACACCGAGTCGGCCAGCCAGGTGTGGCCCTTCTTGAGCGCCTTGATGACGGCCGCCGCGTGCACGCCCGTGCCGGTGCGGAAGGCGTCTTTGCCGAACACTGGGTAATTCACGGGGATCGGCCAGTGGCAGGCGGCGCTGGCCAGATCGACCAGCTCGCCGAGCTTGCTGAGGTCATTGTCGATGACCCCCAGCAGGCGCAGGTTCACCAAGAAGAGGTCGAGCGGGGTGTTCCCGACGCGCTCGCCCATTCCGAGCACCGTGCCGTGCACCCGGTCGGCCCCAGCCTCGATGGCGGTCAGCGCGTTGCCGAGGCCGAAGCCGCGGTCGTTGTGCCCGTGCCAATCGACCCGGGTGTTGGTGCCCAAGGACCGGATGATCGCCCGGGTGTAGTGGATGAGGTTGAAGACGCCGTTGGGGGTGGCGTGCCCGACGGTGTCGCAGACGCAGAGGCCGTCGGCCCCCTCCTCGATGGCGGCGACGAACAGCCGGCGCAGGGTCTCGGGGTGGCTGCGCACGGTGTCTTCGGTCACGAAGGTGCAGGGCAGGCCGGCCTGCTTGGCCATGCGCACGCTCTCGCGGGTGCGCTTCTCGAGC
This sequence comes from Deltaproteobacteria bacterium, assembly GCA_947462115.1. Lineage (GTDB taxonomy): Bacteria > Myxococcota_A > UBA796 > UBA796 > UBA2385 > JAEUKK01. Next base: position 4,118 of record CANHON010000018.1, read on the forward strand.
AGATCGACGTCCCAGCCCTCGGCGTAGAGGCGGATGGGGCTCGCGCCCAAGAAGGCCATCACCTCGATGGGAACGCCCGTCTTCTCGCTGATCTCGATGACCGGGCGGATGTCGTTGGCGTGGGTGCGGGCGGCGCACTGGGGGCGCAGCGGGAGCTTCTCGTCGCGGATCAGCTCGGTGAGCACCGTGACGTCGGCCACGGCGCGGGGGCCGGCGCCCGGCAGGCCCACATCGACGTAGTCTACGCCCACCTCGGCGAGCAGGCGCAGGATGCGCTGCTTGTCTTCGATGCCTGGGTCGGTCACCGAGGGGCACTGGATGCCGTCCCGGAGCGTCTCGTCCACGAATTTCACGCGGCGCATCGGGGGAGAGATGGCGTCGCCGAGGCGGTTCCAGTCGTAGATGACGTCGGCTTCGCTGGGCTCGGCTTGGGCGCCGCTCTGGCTGTGATCAGGGTTCATGCGCGTCGGTCCTCCGGGGAGGCGCAAGCTAGCACGTCTGAGGGCGCGGGTCCGGCCGGCGGCGGGTCCGGGGCGCCCGAGGGGGGGCCGGCGCGACGGGCTTGACCGGGCCTTGACCAAGACCACGGAACATCCGCCGGTCCGGGGCGTCCACCGCCCCCTGGAGGTGCCCATGTCCATCCCCCGTCCGCCGGTCGAAGCCGCGCCTGCCCGCGATCCGCAGCGCGTGGAGCGCGACCGGGATCGGCTCCGCAAGCTGCTGGCCCTCGCCGCCGACCAAGCCGACAGCCCCGAGGGCGAGGTCGCCGCCGCCAAGGCCCGGGTGCTGCTCCGGCGGCTCGCGCACGAGCGCCAGCGCCCCGGCCAGCGCAGCGCAGAGGTTCCGCTCGAACGTCTCACCTTGTCCCTCGGCGCCCCCTCCCCTTGGCGGCGCCGCTTGGCCTCGGCGGTGGCGGTCCACTGCGCCACCGTGGCGGCCTGGCCCCAAGACTCGCTCCACGTCGTCTTTTTCGGGCGGAGGAGCGCGCTGCTGATCGCCGAGTACCTGCTCGCGGTGCTGCTGCGCGAGGTGGTCGAGGCCCGCGACCAGTGGCGGGCGGCCCACGCAGAGGCGAACGGCGCGGAGATCAACGGCTTCTGCCACTCAGCGGTCACGGCCATCGAGCACCGCCTGCGCGACCAGCGCGAGGCCGAGCGCCGCGACGACCGGGCGGGCTACGCGCTGGTCCTCATCGAAGGCCAGGGCGTCGAAGACAGCCTGCGCGCCCAGGGCATCGGCGCCGCCGCCGCGCCGCCCAGCCCCTACGGCTTCAACCGAGACGGATACATCGCTGGGCACGGTATTCCGGTGCACAGCGGGGTGGGCGCCGCGGCCCGCTCGGCCCTGGCCCCCGGCCCGCGGGGCGCGAATCCAAGCACTTGACGTGCCAAGTCTCACCCTCGAAGATAGCTGCGCCAACCCCTCGCGCCCCGAGGCCGCCATGCGCCGCTCCCCTGCCCTCCCGTCCCTGCCTCGCCTCCGCGCCTCCGCTGCCCGTTCCGCTGCTGCCCGCGCCTGCGCCGCCTTGAGCATCGCGGCGGCCGTGGGCTGCGGCGCCGAGCCCGTCGAGGGTGAGCCCGCCCCGGCCGACATCAGCGCCGCCCTCGCCAACCTCCCGGCCTGCGAGCCCGTGGTCAGCGACGGCCGCATCGATCTGGTGGCCGGCTGCTTCGACGGCCTGTGTGTGGGCCAGACCTACTGGGGCATGGTCGAGGGCATCGGCTACGAGGGCCTCTGCACCGCGCTCGACGAGCCAGAGGACACCGTGGAGTGCCACTGGGACGGCCAGATCTTCGTCCGCTTCGTGGACAAGGACCGCGACGGCAGCCCCGACAGCGACGTCACCGCGTCGGAGCTGCTGCTCACCGGCGGCCTCGAGGCCGGCACCATCGAGGGCCTCGGCGTGGCCGCGAGCACCTCCTGCTTCATCGCCCAGTACGGCGAGCCCGACCGGGTCACCTGGGCCGAGGTCAACGGCGACTACGCCCTGGTGGACGCGGTGTGGCTCGGCTGGGGCCTGCACCTCACCGACGACGACGGGCCCCCCGGCTCGCTGGACCCGGACGGCAAGGTCGATCAGCTCACCACCACCGGCGCCCGCTGAGGCGCCCGCCGGCTCACCAGCCGCAGCCGCGGGCCCAGAGGTCGTCGCCCGCGAGCTCGGCCTCGGCGGCCCAGCTCGTCCCAAAGTCCCGCGCGCGGGCCTGAAAGTCCGCCACGTCGACGTCCGCGGCCGCCGCCCGCTCCATGGCCTCGCTGTCGGGGTCCACGTCGCCGGAGGGGTCGCCGAGGCCCGGCACCCGGCTGGCCAAGCGGCGCACGTCCGGCCCTTCGGCCCAGGGGTCGGCCGCGGCGTCCATGGGGAGCAGGCCCGGCTGGTCGGACCAGGCCTCGATCCAGCTCATCTGGCCCGCCTCGTTGAAGGCGAACTCTTCGTAGATCGGGCAGCCCTGGCCAGCGTGGGCCTCGTAGTAGAACACCACCCGGCAGCGGGCGAAGGGCTGCTCGTCAAAATACCGACAGTCACGCTCATCCACGATGCTGGGGTAGGCGCGGAGCAGGCGGTCAGAGATCTCGATGCCCTCCCGGGTCCAGCCGGTGAGCTTGAGCCAAGGCGGCCACTCCCAGCGGGCCACGCGCTCGGTGTAGTCGGGGAAGGCCCCGAGCGGCACCCGGGCGTCCATGGTGTCGAAGTACAGCTCGGCTTGGGCGACGTAGTGCTCAGCCGGCATCGTCGGCGCCGAGCAGCCGAGCAGCGCGCCCGGACCGGCGCACTCATCGCCCTTCTCGTCGACGTCCGCCCCGCCCGCGCAGCCGGCGAGGGGCAAGCCGAGGAGCGCAGCGGGGACGAGCAGCGCAGCGAGCGGGAGCACAGGACGGGCGGGCGGGAGCGGGCGCAGGTGCGTGGTCATGGGCTGCGCCTATCCGGCCGGTCCGAGCCGCCCAATTCGACGCGGCCCCGGCCTGCGCTGCGCCGCGTCAGCCCGCCGCCGGCCCAAAGTGGTTAGAAGACCGCGCCCATTCCTCCAGGAGACCGCATGTCCGAACCCACCGCCCTCGCGCCCCAAGGCGCGCTTGAGGTCGAGCTCCGGGGCCGCCCGGCGTTCACCCACATCGTCGCCAAGCTGCGACCAGGCGGCACCATCGTCGCCGAGTCCGGCGCCATGGCCAGCATGTCGGGCAGCGTCAGCGCCCGCGCCGAGTTCAACGGCGGCTTTATCAACGGCTTCCTGCTGCGCCTCTTCGCCAACGAGAGCCTGTTCGTCAACCACTTCACCGCCAGCGCCGAGGGCGGCGAGCTGGTGCTCACCCAAGCCACGCCCGGCGACATCGCCTCGGTCGAGCTCAACGGCGAGCAGCTCTGCATCACCAAGGGCAGCTACATCGCGAGCACGCCCGGCGTGAGCATCTCGCCGGCCTGGGCTGGCCTGCAGAGCTGGTTCGCCGGCGAGGGCCTGTTCCGCATCCGGGCCCAAGGCAAGGGCACGGTGTGGTTCGGCGGCTACGGCAGCCTCGAGGCCCGCGACGTGAGCCAGCCGATCATCGTCGACACCGGCCACCTCGTCGCCTACGACCCCAAGCTCACCATGAAGACCCGGATGTCCGGCGGTCTGTTCTCGAGCTTGTTCGGCGGCGAGGGCTTCGTCCTCGAGATCAGCGGCCCCGGCCGTATTTTCCTCCAGTCCCGCTCGGTGAGCGGGCTCGCGAGCTGGATCAACAGCCAGCTGTGGGGTCGGTGATGCACATCCAGGTCCTCCAGCGCCCCGGCAGCGCCGTCGCGCACGTCCAGCTCCACCAGGGCGAGCGCTTCACCGCCGAGACCGGCTCGATGATCGCCATGTCCAGCGAGGTCTCCATCGAGACCAGCACCAAGTCCCGCGGCTCTGCGGGCCTGCTCGCTGGCCTCAAGCGCATGCTCTCGGGCGAGAACTTCTTCCTCAACCACTACACCGCCACCCAAGCCAACCAAGAGCTCTACCTCGCCCCCACCTTGATCGGCGACGTGGACGTGCTGCACGTCGACAGCCGCGCGATCATGGTGCAGGCCGGCGGCTGGCTCGGCAGCAGCGACGGCATCACCCTCGAGACGAGCTTTCAGGGCTTCGGCGTCGGCTTGCTCGGCGGCGAGGGCTTCTTCTGGGTCAAGTGCAGCGGCGCCGGCCAGGTGCTGGTCTCCTCCTTCGGCGCCATCTACAAGGTCGAGGTCAACGGCACCTACGTCGTCGACACCGGCCACATCGTCGCCTACGAGGAGGGCCTGGAGCTCAAGGTGAGCAAGGCCAACCCGAGCCTGCTCGGCTCCATCTTCGGCGGAGAGGGCCTCGTCTGCCGCTTCACCGGCAAGGGCACGCTGTGGTGCCAGAGCCACAACGCGCCGGCCTTCGGGCAGGCGCTCGGCCCCAACCTCACCCCCCGTCAGGCCTGAGGGAGTCCCTATGCAACCTGTGCTCCGTCACGCCATCGAAAATCAGCCCGACTTCGCCACCTTGCGCGTCTTCCTGCAGCCCGGCGAGTCGGTGCTCGCCGAGCCCAGCGCCATGGCGACCATGTCGCCCAACGTCAAGCTGGTCTCCAGCGTCAAGGGCGGCGCGCTCGGCGCGCTGTCCCGCACCTTCTCGGGCGAGAGCATCGTGCTCAACACCTTCACCGCCGAGGGCAGCCCCGGCGAGGTGTGGTTCGCGCCCGGCCCGATGGGCGACATGCGCCACGTGCGCCTCAGCGGCAACACCTTGGTCCTGCAGCGGGGCGCCTTCGTCGCGAGCAGCCCCGGCGTGACCCTCAACGCCAAGTGGCAGGGCATGTCGGGCTTCTTCAACGGCGAGGGCCTCGTGCTCCAGTCGGCCCAAGGCGATGGCGACATCTTCTTCAACACCTTCGGCGCCATCCTCGAGATTGACGTCAAGGGCAGCTATGTCGTCGACACCGGCTGCATCGTCGCCTTCGAAGACACGCTCTCCTACAAGGTCACGACCCTGCCCAAGCCGGGCGGCGGCATGAACCTCAAGAGCTTCTTCTTCGGCGGCGAGGGCCTCGTCTGCCGCTTCTCTGGCCAGGGCCGCCTGTGGATCCAGACCCGGAACATCGCCCCGATGCTCCGTTGGGTCCAGCCCTTCCGGCCGCTCCCCAAGAAAAAGTAGGGGCGAAGGGCGCCCGACCTGGGCGCTGAATGAACCCGAAGCCCTCCCGTACCGCCCGCGGCCGCCCCACCGGCGGCGCAACCGGCGCCCACACGGCGCCACGCCAAGGAGCCCGAATGTCTGTCCCCGCTGCTGCCCTGCTCGCCTTGTTCATGGCCGACGCCCCCGCTGAGAAGGCGCCCACGCCCATCATCCGCATGAGCGTCATCAAGGCCGACCCAGGCAACAAGGAGCTCACCGCCCAGATCGAGGCGGCCCTGATGGCCGTCGCCGGCGAGTGCCTCGGCCACAACAACGACGGGGCCCCGGCCGTCAAGATGCGGGCCGCTGGCACGACCGGGCAGCGCGGCGCCGGCGCCACCGTCGAGTGGTTCGAGCTCGGCAAGGCCCGCGAGGACGAGGCCGCCAAGTGCTTCCGCGAGAAGGCGGCGCTGATCCCGATCCCCGTCGGCACCACCGTCTACGTCAACCAGTCGGTCACCGCCATCCCCACCAGCGACGACGTCAAGCCCACCAAGCTGCCGATGGACGACAAGGACGCCGAGCGCCGCCTCAAGGACGTGCGCGAGAAGGTCCTCACCTGCAACGCCAAGGGCGCGCCCCCGGCCGGCGGCAAGAAGAAGGGCAGCGTCGGCGCCACCCTGGTGATCGGCAAGAACGGCAACGCCCGCTCCGTCGAGATCACCGGCTCCGAGCTCATGTGGCCCGACGCCGAGCGCTGCGTGGCCGACACCCTCGCCGACTTCAAGTACGACGAGGACAAGGACGGCCGCGCCATCGAGCTCAGCCCCCGCTTCGAGTTCGACGTCGAGAAGAAGTAGCCCCAAGCTGCGAAAACAACATCGGCCCCGTCGATCTCACCGATCGGCGGGGCCGTGTTGTTGGGGACCGCCCCCGAGGGGGCCGTCCCGCTGCCGCTCAGAGGGCCTCGACCACCACCGCGATGCCCTGGCCGCCGCCGATGCAGGCCGCGCCCACGCCGAAGCGCTTGCCGGCCTTCTTCAGGGCGTAGAGCAGGTGCATGGTGATGCGGGTGCCGGAGGCCGCCAGCGGGTGGCCGATGGCGACGCCGCCCGAGTGGATGTTGGTGATGGCGCGGTTGAGGCCAAGCTCGGCCTCGCAGGCGAGGTACTGGGTGCTGAAGGCCTCGTTGATCTCCACCAGATCCATCTGGTCGAGGCCCATGCCGGCGCGGGCGAGGGCGGCGCGGATGGCGGCCACCGGGCCGATGCCCATGTACTTGGGCTCGACGCCGACGCTGGCCTGGGCGAGCAGGCGGCCGATGGGGGCGATGCCGCGCTCGGCAGCCCAGGCGCCGCTGGCCATGACCATCGCGCCGGCGCCGTCGTTGATGCCCGAGGCGTTGGCGGCGGTGACGGTGCCGTCCTTCTTGAAGACCGGCTTGAGGGCGGCCATGGCGGCCGGGCCGAAGCGGGCGCGGATCGCCTCGGGGCGCAGCGGCGAGAGCTGGGGGTGCTCATCGACCGAGACGACAGTGTCGCCCTTGCGGCCCTTGATGGTCACCGGCACGATCTCATCGGCGTAGTCGCCGTTCTCGTGGGCGGCGGCCCAGGCGGCCTGGCTGCGGTAGCCGTACTCGTCGGCCTGCTCCCGCGTGATGCCGTACTTCTCCGCGAGGTTCTCGGCGGTGATGGCCATCGGGCAGCCGGCGTAGGGGTCGAACAGCACCTCTTGGAGGTAGTCGTTGAGGGGGGCGCCGCCGAGCTTGAAGCCGCCGCGGGCCCCGCGCAGGGTGTGGGGCGCCTGGCTCATGTTCTCGGCGCCGCCGGCCAAGACCACGTTGGCCTCGCCGAGGCGGATGAGCTGGGCGGCCTGGGCCAGGCTCTCAAAACCGGAGCCGCAGAGGCGGTTGATGGTCACGGCGGGCACCGGCACCGGGGCGCCCACCTTCAGGCCGATGTGACGGGCGCAGTAGATGGCGTCGGCGCTCGTTTGCATGACGTTGCCGAAAATAACGTGGTCGAGGTCATTGGCGGAGATCCCCGCCTGCTCGATGGCCGCGTTCGACGCGATGACGCCGAGCTCGGTGGCCGAGACCTCGGCGAGCACGCCGGAAAAGGTGCCGAAGGGGGTGCGCTTGCCGCTGAGGAAGACCACGTCCTGCGCCATGAGGAGCTCCGGGGGGCGGCGGACCGGCCGACGCCCAATGCAGTGGGGGTGCCGGGCGCCCGATCGGGCGGCGGCGGGCGTTGGCTAAAGTCGAGCGAGCACCGCGTCGCCGACCTGGGCGGTGCTGAGGGTGCCGCCGAGCTCGGGCGTGACCTCGTCGGCGAGCAGGGCGCCGCGCACCGCCTCGCCGATGCGGGCCTCGAGCTCCGGGCGGCCGAGGTGGCTGAGCAGCTGGCCGGCGGTGAGGAAGGCGGCCATGGGGTTGGCGATGCCCTTGCCGGCGATGTCGGGCGCGCTGCCGTGCACCGGCTCGAACAAGCTGAGCCGGCCGGGGTGGATGTTTCCCGAGCAGGCGAGGCCGATGCCGCCCTGCAGAATGGCGCCCAGATCGGTGATGATGTCGCCGAACAGGTTGGAGGTGACGATGACCTCGAAGCGCTCGGGCGCGCGCACGAGCTCCATCGCCAGCACATCGACGTAGAGGTGCGAGGCGGTGATCTCCGGGTACTCGGCCGCGACCAGCTTGAAGGTGCGCTGCCACAGCCCGCCGGTGAACCGCATGGCGTTGGACTTGTCGCTCATGCAGACGCGGGTCTTGCCGTTGGCCCGGGCCCAGGCGAAGGCCGCCCGGATGATGCGCTCGACGCCCTTGCGGGTGGCGATGCACAGCTCTTGGGCCACCTCGTCGGCGGTGCCCTCCTTGAAGGTGCCGCCCACACCGGTGTAGAGGTCTTCGGTGTTCTCACGGAACACCATGATGTCCACGTCTTGGGGGCCCTTGCCCTTCAGCGGGCAGCGGCGGGCGTCCAGCAGGCGGATGGGGCGCTGGTTGATGTAGAGGTCGAGCCGGAAGCGGCTGCCGAGCAGGATGTCCTTGGCGTGCACGTTGGAGGGCACCCTTGGATCGCCCAAGGCGCCGAGGTAGACGGCGTCAAACTCGGCCTGCCAGCGGGCGAACACGTCGTCGGGCAGGGTGGTGCCGTCCCGCAGGTAGCGCTCGGCGCCCAGATCGAACCACTCCACCTCGATGTCTGGCGCCAGGGCGGCGATGAGGCGCACGCCTTGGGCGATGACCTCCTGGCCGATGCCGTCGCCGGGGACCACCGCGACCTTGGGCGCCCGCGTGCGGGCCGACTGCGTGCTCATGTGCGCTCCCTATGGACCGGGCCGGCCGGCGGGCCAGCGATGGGCGCGGCTATCGGCTCGCCGGGGGGCGGTCAACGCCAAAAGGCCCGTCGATGCCCGGGCGAAGCCACGAGCAGAAGAACCAACTACACGTCAATCTCGACGTTGGCGGCTCAGCGGAGCTGGCCCGGGGGCTCCGCGGCGACCAGCCCCGGCCGCGTGCTCTGGCGCACCCAGTCGAGGTAGGCCGCGTGGCCGCCGAGGGTGGGCAGGACCACAAACTCCGGCAGGGTGTAGGGGTGGACGGCGAGGGCGGCGGCTTGGGCCGCGCCGACCCGGTCGGCGGTGGTCTTGATGATGAGCAGCAGCTCGTCATCGACCGCGACCCCGCCCTCCCACCGGTAGACGCTGCGCAGGCCCGGCACGAGGTTGACGCAGGCGGCGAGGCCGGCCCCCACCAGCGCCCTGGCCAGCGCCTCGCCCACAGCGGCGTCAGGCACGGTCATCAGGGCGACCACCACCGCCTCGGCCTCGGGCGGAATGGGCTCGGACATGGGGCACCTCCAGGCTCGGCCTAACCCGACGCTGCGCCAGGGAGCCCCAGGGGGGCGGAGCCGCCGGCCCGGCGGGCCGGCCGAGCCGGGCGGCGGAGGCCCCCCGCGGCCGCGAGGCCGAGGGGGCCGCGCCGGGGCCCCGGCGACGCCCAAGGGGCGACCGACCGGCGCCCGATGCGCTCAGCCGACCTGGGCCACCGCCCGCTGATCCTCGAGGGGCGCGCCGCCGAGCCCCTCGGCCTCGACCGGCACCAGGGCCGCCGCCAGGGCCGCGGTCATGTCGTCCACCAGCACGATCTCGAGCTGCTGCCGCACGTGCTCGGGCAGGTCTTCGAGGTCGTCGGCGTTGCCGGCGGGCAAAATGACGCGCTTGACGCCGTGCTGGCAGGCGGCCAGCAGCTTGCTTCGGATCCCTCCGACCGGGAGCACCCGTCCGCGCAGGGTGGCCTCGCCGGTCATCGCCACGTCGGCCCGCACCGAGCGCCCCGAGAGCAGCGAGACCAGCGCCGTGAACATGGTCACGCCGGCGCTCGGGCCGTCCTTGGGCACCGCGCCCGCGGGCACATGAATGTGCACGTCGAGCTTCTCGGCGGCGGCGGCGTCGATGCCGAGGGCCGCGGCGTGGCTGAGCGCGAAGGTGAGCGCGGCGCGGGCCGACTCCTTCATCACGTCGCCGAGCTGGCCGGTGAGCACGAGGCGCCCCGCGCCCGGGAGGGTCGCGGCCTCGACGTAGAGCACGTCGCCGCCGACCGGGGTCCAGGCGAGGCCGGTGGCGATGCCGGGCCGGTGCGCGGCCTCGGCGCGGTCGGCCGGGCGGAACCGGCGCCGCCCGAGCAGGGCCGCCAGATCGCCCTCGTCCACCGAGAGCGGCCCGGTCATCGTGCCTTTGGCCTTCTGCACCGCGGCCGCGCGGTAGACCCGGCCGAGCGCCCGCTGCAGGCCCCGCAGGCCGGCCTCGCGGGTCCAGCCGAGCACCGCCGCCTCGAGGGCCGCGTCGGTGAACACGACGTCAGCGACGTCAACGCCAGCGTTCTTGGCCAGGCGGGGCAGGAGGTGGTCCCGGGTGATCTGCAGCTTCTCGGCCAGGGTGTAGCCGTCGATGCTGAGCACCTCCATGCGGTCGCGCAGCGGGCCCGGCACCCGGCTCAGGTCGTTGGCGGTGGCGATGAACAGCACCCGCGACAGGTCGAAGGGCAGCTCCAGGTAGTGGTCGGTGAAGGCGTGGTTCTGCTCGGGGTCGAGCAGCTCAAGCAGGGCGGCGCCGGGGTCGCCCTGCCAGCCTGCGCCGAGCTTGTCGATCTCGTCGAGCAGCACCACCGGATCGTCGGCCCCGGCGCGGCGCAGGCCCTCGATGATGCGGCCGGGCCGCGAGCCCACGTAGGTGCGGCGGTGGCCGCGCAGCTCGGCCTCGTCGCGCACCCCGCCGAGCGCGATGCGCACCAGCGGGCGGCCGGTGGCGGCGGCGATGGCCTCGCCCACGCTGGTCTTGCCGACCCCCGGCGGGCCGACGAGCAGCAGCACGTCCGCCCGGCCCGAGCCCGAGAGCTGCCGCACCGCGAGGTGCTCGACCACCTGGCGCTTCACGTCTTGCAGGCCGTGGTGGCTCGCGTCGAGGGCGGCCTCCAGCGCCGACAGGTCGACGCGATCGGCGGCCTTGTGTTGGCCCCACGGCAGATCGGCGACCCACTCCAGCCAATCCACGGCCACGGAGCGCTCGGGGCTGCCCTCGCGCAGGCGCGGCAGGCGGCTGAGCTCGCGGTCGACCACCTTGCGGGCCTCGGGCGGCAGGGGCAACGCGATCAGGCGCTTCTCGAGATCACCGACCCGCGGGTCACCCTCGCCGAGCTCCTCCTGGATGGCCTTGAGCTGGCTGCGGAGCAGGGCCTCCTTGTGCACGCCGCGGGTGTCGCTCTGCACGCGGTCGCGGACGGAGCGCTCCGCCTCGGCGGCCTCGCGGGCGACGGTGAGCTGGCGCAGCACGCGCTCGGCCCGCAGCAGCGGATCGGCGGTGAGCAGCACCTCCAGCTTCTCCTGCACCCCGCTGGGGATGAGCCCAGCGACGGCGTCGACGAAGAGCTGGGCCGGCAGCGGCGCGGCCAGCAGCGCGCGAAGGGGGCCAGGCTCCTCGAGCAGCTCGGCCAGGGCCCCGAGCTCGGCGCGCAGGGCCGAGAGCGCGCCGGCGGCGGCGGGCAGCTCGGCGTTCAGCGCGCGATCATCCACCTCGAAGCTGGCGAACAGGCCGACACCATCGGCGTCCACGCCGAGGAGCCGCACCCGGGCGAGGCCGGCCACCACGACGAAGGGGGGGCGGCCGGCCGGGCGACCAGCCTCGATGATCCGCGCCAAAACAGCGACCGGCAGCAGATCGCTGGGCGCGGGCCGGTCGTTGGGCTCGCGCTGAACGGCGATGAGCACGAGGCCGGCCGCCGGGTCGTCGGCGCTCGTGCGCCCGGCCAGCTCCACGGCCTGCAAGGAGCCCGGGCGCCCCACCGACAGCGGGCCGATGCCGCCGGGCAGCACCACGCCCTGGCGCAGCGGGAGGACCGGGAGGCGCTCGGGGAGGGCCTCGGGCACCCGCAGATCGACGGTGCGGTGGCCGCCGGCGTTGGCGTTGGCGCCCGACTTGGAATCAGCAGCAGACATGCGCACCCCTCCCGGCGATCGCCGGTGGTTGGGCCAAACCGGCCCCGTGGGTTGTGGGCCGCGCGACGCGACCCCATCGAGGCCAATACAAGCCGCCCAGCCCGGTGGGGGCTGCTGCGCTGCAGGCCGCGGCTCCTCAACAGCGTGAGGTACGCTGTTGATCCATGATCCTCCGCCGAAGCACCAGCGGAGGGGCAGACACCGGGCGCACAGGCCGCGCCGGACGCCCATCGGGCCCCCGCGCACCTGTCCCCAGAACCATCGGGGCGGGCCGTGTCGGCGCGCTTGGGTGGGGTCGGCCGGCTGCCCGCCGGCGACGGACCAGTGTAGACACACCCTGCGCTGCGTCAAGCCTTCGACGGTTCGTTCATCGGGCCCGGCCGCGGGTCGCCCGGCCCGCTGGCGGATAGGCGTCGGGCATGGTGAGCCCTTCCCCGGTGGTCCTGCTGCCCGCGCGCGACGAAGCGCGCCGCATCGTCGCGGTGATTGACGAGCTGCAGGCTATTTTGCCGCGCGCCCAGCTCATCGTCATCGACGGGCACAGCCGCGACCAGACCGCGGCGGTGGCGGCGGCCAAGGGGGCGACGGTCCTCGCCCAAGCGGGTCGGGGCTACCCCGACGCGGTGATGACCGGCCTCGCAGCTGCGCTCTCCCGAGGGGCCGCCCAGACCTTGCTGCTCGACGCCGACGGGCAGCACCCGCCCTCGGCCGCCCCGGCCCTGCTGGACGCCCTCGACGGCCACGACTGGGCGGTGGCCAGCCGCGCCGGCACCCGCAGCCCAGGTCCCCTCCCCCGCCGCGCCGGAAACTTCGGGCTCGGCCTGCTGGTGTGGGGCCTGTGCGGGCGGCGCTTCGGCGATCTCACGAGCGGCATGCAGGCCTTCGGCCCCCGCGGCCTGCGCCTGTTCGCCGCCCGGCGCCCCGACGGCTGCGCCGACGCCAACCTGCGGGTGCTGGCCGCCAAGGCCGGCCTTCGGGTCGCCGAGGTGCCCGTGACCATGGCCGCCCGGGCCGGGGGCGCGTCCATGCACGACGGCCTCGCCGGCCTGCGCAACCTCGGGCGCACCGTGGGCGCCTGCCTCGGCGCGGCCCGGGCCCCGGCGCCCCCATGGGCCTAATGCCGGGCCAAAATACCGACCTGGGCGTCGTGATCATCGCCGGAGGGGCGGGCCTGCGCCTGCGCTCGGCCCTCGATGGGCTGCCCAAGGCCCTCGCGCCGCTGGGCGAGGGCACCCTCCTCGACCACCAGCTCCAGCAGCTGGCCCCGCTCGGCGCCGCCCAGACCTGCGTGCTGGCCTGCGCCCGCCACCAGGCCGCGGCCATCGGCGAGGCGCTCCAGGGCCGCGCCGCGCTGCTCACCGAGGCCGAGCCCCTGGGCACCGCCGGGGGCCTGCACCTGCTGCCCGAGGGGCCGAGCCGCTGGCTCACCATCAACGTTGATCACGTCAGCGACGTCAACCTCGTGGACTTCGTCGCCCAGGCGCAGGGGCCCTGCACCGCGCTCGTGCACCAAAAGCGCGTGACCATCGACGAGGGCGTGGTCATCGTGCGGGACGGGCCGCTCGGGCCCCAGCTCGCCGGCTGGCAGGAGCGGCCCAGCGTGGCGGTCGAGGTCACGGCCGGCCTCTATGTGTTCTCGGCGGCGGCCCTGCGGCGGGCCTGCACCGGCCAGCGCATCGACATGCCGGCCCTGGTCAGCGCCCTGATGCCCGCCGGCGTGCGCGCCCACCGCCACAGCGGCGTGTTCATCGACGCCGGCACGCCCGAGCGCCTCGCCGCCGCCGCCGCCTTCGTGGCCCGGGCCCGTTGACGGCATCCGGTGACCGCATCCGTTGACGAACGGATGACGGAGCTTGGTCAGCCGTCCGTCAGTCGTCCGTCAGTCGTCCGTCCGTCAGCTCAGTCGAGAATAACGTAAGGCAGGGCAAGCTCGCAGAGCGATGAGGCGCCGGGGCCTTGGCATGGGCCTTGCTTGAGCCGAAGCGCGCGGCCGAAGCGCGGCGCGCAGCCAACCCAAGCCCCCATGCACGGAGCTCCTATGCGAGGCATCAACCACGTCATCCTGTTCGGTCTGCTCGGTCACGACGTCGAGCTGCGCACCACCCCCAACGGCAAGTCGGTCACCGAGCTGCGCTTGGCCACCAACCACGCCGTCAAGAAGGACGAGGGCTGGGTCGAGGTCGCCGACTGGCACCGGGTCACCCTCTGGGACAGCCAAGCCGAGCTGGCCGCCAAGCTGCTCAAGAAGGGCACGCCGGTGGGCGTCGAGGGCGAGCTGCGCACCGAGAGCTGGACCGACAGCGCCGAGCAGAAGCACAGCAAGACCTACATCATGGGCCGGCGCCTGCACCTCTCGCCCTTCAAGCGCTTCGAGAGCGGCGCCATGGACGGCGCGGCGGGCCCGGAGGAGGCGGAGGGCGCGCCCGAGCCGGCGGCCCCCACCCAGCGCCGACCCCGCGGCCGCACCGAGCGCATGCACCCGGCCTTCCAGCCGGACAGCGCGGCGAACGACGATGTAGGCAGCGCCGAGATCCCGTTCTAAAGCCGAGGATCGGCGACGGTGCCCCTCGGCTCAGGCCGGGGGCGCGCCGGCGTACATCGCCTCGACGAGGTGGGCCCAGCCGGCCTCGACCTTGCGGCGCTTGACCTTGAGGGTGGGCGTGAGCTCGTCCTCGGCCTGGCTGAGCTCGCGCGGGAGCACGGAGAAGCGGCGAACGTGCTCCACGCGGGCGAAGCGGGCGTTGACGGCGTCCACCTGGGCCGAGACCGCGGCGACGAGGGCGGGGTCCTCGCTGTGCTTGGCGAGATCAACGGCCTCGTCGCGGCCTTGGGCCCGCAGCCACCGGCCCACCGCGTCGGGGTCGAGGGTGAGCAGGGCCGTGATGTAGTGGCGGCGGTCGCCGATGAGCACGGCTTGGCTGATCAACGGCTGGTCGCGGAGCGCCGACTCGATGTTGGCCGGCGTGATGTTCTTGCCGCCCGAGGTGATGATGATCTCCTTTTTGCGGCCGGTGATCCGCAAAAAGCCCTCCTCATCGAAGCTCCCGAGGTCGCCGGAGCACAGCCAGCCCCCGCGCAGGGCCTCGGCGGTGGCGGCCTCGTCCTTGAAGTAGCCGAGGAAGACGTTGGGGCCGCGCACCTGCACCTCGCCGTCTTCAGCGATGCGCACCTCCACCCCGGGCATCGGCGGGCCGACGGTGCCAAAGCGGGTGTTGCCCGGCGGGTTGAAGGTGGTGGGCCCGCAGTCTTCGCTCTGGCCGTAGACCTCGTGCACCACGATGTCGAGGCCCGCCAAGAACCGCAGGACCTCGGCCGAGACTGGGGCCGCCCCGCTCACGCAGACCCGCGCCCGCCCGAGGCCGACCTTGGGCTTCACCTTGGAATAGATGAGCTTGGTGGCCAGCTTGTGCTGGACCCGCTGGGCGATCGGCGGGCGCTTGCCGTGGTTGCGCTGCTCGGCCACGCTGAGCCCGACGCCCGTGGCCCACTGGGCGAGCGTGGCCTTGATCCCCGTGGCCTCCTGCAGCCGGGCCTTCATGCCGTTGGCGAGCTTCTCCCAGACCCGCGGCACGCCGAAGAAGACGGTGGGCTGCACCTCGACGAGCTCGGTGAGCAGGTGGTCCTTGCCGGAGCAGAAGTAGACCGGCCCGCCGGCGGTGATCGGGGCGTGGATGCTGAACATCTGCTCGGCGATGTGCGAGAGCGGGAGGTAGCTCAGCACGCAGTCGCCGGGGCCGAGCTCCACCATGCCGAGCGCGATGTCGGCCGTGAACGTCAAGTTTCGATGGGAGAGCATCACGGCCTTGGGCGGCCCGGTGGTGCCCGAGGTGTAGATGAAGGTGGCGGGCTGCTCGGGGCGCAGGGCGGACAGCCGCTCGACGAGGGCCTCCACCGAGGCGCGCTGGCCCAGCGCCCGCAGCTCGGCCCAGCTCAGGGCCAAGGGGTGCGCCGGCTTGGCCACCCCGCGCATCAGCACCACCTGGCGCAGCGCAGGCAGCTCATTGGCGTGCTGGAGGACCTTCTCCCACTGCTCCAGGTCCTCGACCAAGCACACGGGGGCCTCGGCGTGCCCGAGGATGTAGGCCACCTCTTCGGCCGAGCAGGTGGCGTAGATGCCGGCCGGCACCCCGCCCGCGGCCATGGCCGCCACGTCCATCATCACCCACTCGGCCTTGTTTTCGCCGATGATGCACAGCCGGTCCCCCGGCGAGAAGCCCAGAGCGATGAGCCCGCGGGCGATCTCTGCGACCTCGCGGGCGTAGGCCGCCCAGCCGGCGGGGGCCCAGCGGCCCTCGACCTTCTCGAAGTAGGCGGGGTCGTCGCCGAGGCGAACCGACTGACGCATCAAGCGCGCGGGGATGGTGTCGGGCAGCGGTGCGGGATCGAAGCCCAGCGTCGACGCGGTCATGGGAACCTCCGGCCGCACCATACGGGGCGGGCCGCGCCCGGGTCAACCGGCGGGCCGGCGCCGGCCCCGGCCAAAGCCAGCCAGGGGGGCCGCGGGCCGCCGGGGGCGCTCAGGGGCTCGGCTGGCTCAGGCCCATCACCCGGAGCATGTGCCGCACCCGGTCGTCAAATTGGTGGTCTCGGAGCACCCGCGCGCGGCCGGCCTCCGCGATGCGGCGGGCGGCCTCGGGGTGCGCGAGGTAGTGCCGGGCCTTGGCCACGAGCTCGGCCTGGGTGCGCCAGGTCTCGATCTCTTTGCCGATCACGAAGCAGCGCTCGAGGCCCGGCGAGTGCTCGGCCAGCAAGAAGCCGCCGCTGGCCAGCACGTCGAAGACCCGCATGGTGATGATGTCGCGCTGGTAGATGCGGTTGATGTCAATGTGCACCCGCGCGCCATTGTAGATGCGGGTGAGCTGGTGGAGGTGGCCGGCGAAGCCCCGGTAGACCACCCCGCCGCCGTGGATGCGCTGCCAGCCCGCGTCTCCCCACACCTGGACGCCGAGCGGCCCGAGCGCGCTCACGTGGCTGAGCCGGCGCTCGGCGGCCACGAGCTCGCCCAGCCACAGCGCGAGGTCGACCCCGCCCCGCTCGCGCCGCACGAGATCGCGGAGGCCGGGCAGGGCCCCGTCGAGCAGCGCCGGCAGCCGCCACTGGTCGAAGTCCTGCCGCTGGATGGCCACCAGCTGATCGAGCAGGACGGGCGCGGCCTCGGCGGGGCGGCCGAGCTTGACGAGGTAGGCCGCCGTCAGCTCCTTCGCGGCGTCCACATAGGTCTGGACCTTGGGCAGCAGGCTGCCGCCGACGAAGCTCAGGCCGGTCTCCCAGCCGAGGCCGTCCGCGGGGAGCCAGCGCGGGTCGGCCATCTCTTCGGAGGTGAGGGGGCGGCGGTGCGGCGGGGCGGCCAGCGCGAGGTGCTCGACGTTGAGGTGCCCCCGTGACCGATAGCTCCGCACGTTCTGCTCACGGTAGGTGAAGATCCAGGCGCGGGGGGCCGGCCGCTTGGGCGGCAAGATGTGGTCGAGGCAGGGATCGATCTCCCACACCAACAGGGGCACGCCCACGCTGTTGCAGAGGTCGGTCAGCCCCTGCATCGTGTTGATCCGCGCCACGAGCTTCGCGCCCGACAGCTGCAGGGCGTAGGTCAGCTCCTCCAGCGCGATGCCGCTGGTCTCGATGACCCACGGCATCCACCCCTGGACCTCCAGCGCGGCGCAGAGGTCGGTGACGAACAAGCCGCCGCTGCACACCAGGGCGACCGGGGCCTCGGGCCGGGCGCGCAGGGCCAAGAGCTGCGGCCCGTGGCTGTGCTCCACGACCGGGTGGACCAGATCGCGGGAGGGGCGGCCGCGGACCCGCAGCAGATCCGGGCCGAGCAGCAGGCGGAGGGCGCCCGAGCCGAGGGCCGCCTCCAGCTCCACCGCCCCGAGCAGGTGCCAGAGCACCGAAGGGTCCGGCTCCCAGGCGGTGAAGCTGTGCCCCGCGTTGAGGAGATCGACGATGAGCGCGCCATCCCCGACGCCCATGACGAGGATGGGCTCGCCGGGCTCGGCGGCGCGGGCCAGGGCGGCCGCGCGGGCGGCGGGGCTGAGGCCCAGGCGCACAAAACCGCCGCCCCGCGACACCACGGCCTCGCCGGCCCGGCGCTCGACCACCCCCGGCTGGGCGCCGAGCCGCAGCCGACGGCAGAGGGCCGGCGCGGTGCGGTCCAGGGCCCGCAGCGACCGCTCTCGGCGATCCTGCTCGTCCAGATCGGCTTGCTGCAAGCCATTCTCACCAGTACCCACTGGGGCACCCACCGGGGCCTCCGCCGCTGGCGCCGCGCCGCCGTCTTGCCCGTCCAGCTCGCCCATCGCTCCCCCACCGACGCGCGCGCCGCGCCTCGCCCCGGCGGCCTAATCGACGCCAGCGCGGCGAGCCGGGCACGACCCGCGTCTGCTCCCGAGCCGCACCTGCCCAGCCGCGGGCGCCAAAA
>CANHON010000019.1 GCA_947462115.1 Deltaproteobacteria bacterium
AGCGGGCGAGCAGCGGCGGGAGCGCCCTGCCGGAGCTGGTCTTGAGCGCGGACGGGCAGGGGAGGGCGGCCGAGCGGACCCCGGCGGGCCCGCGGTGGAGCCTGTCGGGCGCCAGCGGGATCGCCGAGCTGCACCTGAGCGCCGACAGCTCGGTGGAGGGGGCGACCGTGCTGGTCAGCACCCGCGGCGTGCGCTCGACACCGGAGCGCGCGCTGAGCTCGAGCCTCGTGCTCGGCCGCTCCGCGCTGAACGCCGATGGGCAGCCGCTGGACCTCGCCGCCCACCGCCTCGGCGACCGCCTCTACCTGCAGGTGGACATCGCGAACCGGTCGAAGCGACCGGAGCGAAACGTCGCCTTGGTGGCGCGCATCCCCGCGGGTTGGGAGGTGGAGTCCGCCCGGGTGACCGCCGATCCCTTCGGCGCCCCCGGCGAGGCCCGCGCCGCCTGGGCGGTGGAGCACCTCAACATCCGCGACGACCGGGTCGAGCTGTTCGGCACCGTCGGGGCGGGCGCTTCGGAGTCGGTCTGGCTGGAGCTGCGGGCGACCTCGGCGGGCCGCTTCACCTGGCCGGCGACCACCGCAGAGGCCATGTACGATCCGTCGATCGCCGCGGTCCTTCCGGGGGAGCCGGTCACCGTGCTCGGGCCCTGGGCCGGGTCGGTGCTCTAAGGGTCCGGCGGCGGCTGGGTCATGGCAGGCGGGTCCTCAGGGCTAAAGCGCGGCGTCATTGGCCTGCTGGGCGCGCTCCTCGGCGTGCTCGGCCTCGCGTGGGCCGTTCCCCTCCCGGAGCGGCTGGGGAGCGCCCACTCGCCGGCGCTGCTGGACGCTGAAGGCGACGAGCTGCACGTCGCCCTCGCGCCCGACGACCGGTGGCGGCTGCCGACGGACCTCCGTCGGGTCGATCCGGCCTACCTGTCGGCCCTGCTCGCGGTGGAGGACGCCCGGTTCTATGCCCACCCCGGGGTGGACCCGGCGGCGGTGCTCCGGGCGGCGCGGAGCAACCTCCAGGCCGGGCACGTGGTCTCGGGCGCCTCGACGCTGACCATGCAGCTCGTCCGGCTGATGGAGCCGCGGCCGCGGACGATGATCTCCAAGGGGATCGAGGCGCTCCGGGCCGTTCAGCTGGAGCTCCGCATGAGCAAGCAGGAGATCTTGCTCGCCTACCTCACCTTCTTGCCCTTCGGCGGGAACCTTGAAGGGGTGGAGACGGCCTGCTGGGCGCTGTTTGGACACCCGGCCTCCGAGCTGAGCGACGCGGAGATCGCCCTGCTCATCGCGATCCCGCAGGACCCGAACGGCCGACGCCTCGGGCCTGTGCGCCGCGCGCGCCTGCAGGCCGCCCGGGACGCGGTCGGCGCGCGCCTGGCGGAGGCGGGGCTGCTCCGGGCGCCCGGCGATCCGGGGGTCGCCCTCGAGGATCTGCGGCGGGCGCCGCTCCCCAGCGCGCACCGGGCTTTGCCGCGGGAGCTTCCGCACCTCGCCGCGGACGCCCTGCGCGGCGGCGGGCGGGTGCCGACGACCATCGACCGCGGGCTGCAGGCGCGGGCCGAGCGGCTGGTCGCGGAGACCGCGGGCATCGCTCGCCAAAACAACGTGCACAACGTCTCGATCGTCGTGATGGAGCACGAGACCGGGGCGGTGCGGGCGCTGGTGGGCGGCTTCGACTTCTCGCTCGACACGCCGAGCGGCCAGGTGCCCTCGTGGCGCGCGCGGCGGTCGCCGGGCTCCACCCTCAAGCCCCTGCTCTACGCCATGGCGCTGACGGACGGCTTGATCTTGCCGGAGACCCTGGTCACCGACGTGCCGGTGCGCTTCGGCAGCTACGAGCCGCGCAACTTCAACGACCGCTACCAAGGCGTTGTGCGGATGGAGGAGGCGCTCTCCCGCTCGCTGAACGTGCCATTTGTGCAGCTTTTGCAGCGGGTGGGCCTGGAGGCCTTTTTGGAGAAGCTGCGGGCGGCCGGGGTCGAGGGCCTGGAGCGCACGCCCGGCCACTATGGCCTCAGCGCCGCCGTTGGGGGCCTCGCGCTCAGCCCGCTGGAGCTGGCCGGGGTCTATGGGGCGCTGGCACGGGGTGGCGCGCCGGTCCGCGCCCACCTGTCGCCCCGCGGGGACGCGGCGGGGGCCGCCCCGCTGGTGGCGCCGGGCGCGGCCTTCTTGACCCGTCGGGCCCTGCGGCTGCGGGATCGGCCCGACTTCCCGAGCCGGCGCGAGCTCAGCGGGGCGCCCGAGGGGGTGGCGTGGAAGACCGGCACCAGCTTTGGGCACCGGGACGCGTGGGCGGTGGGCATCGGGCCCCGCTACGTCGTGGTCGTCTGGCTCGGCAACCTCGACCACCGGGCCAGCCGCTGGCTGTTGGGCTCAGAGGCGGCGGGGCCGCTGCTCTTTGACCTGCTGGATGGCCTCGGTGAGCGGGCGACGGCGGCGGAGCTCGCGCCCGATGATCTCGGGCCCGTCGCCATCTGCCCCCTCTCCGGCCACGTGCCGGGGCCCGCCTGCCCGAGCCAAGAGCCGGCCTTGGCCCTGCGCGATCGGGTGCCGCCGGAGCGCTGCCCCATGCACCAGCGCGTGGAGATCGACGTGAAGACGGGCGAGGAGGTGGGCCCCGACTGCAGCGCCGGCCGGGAGACGGTCGAGCGCGTCGTGGTGGTTCAGCCGGAGTCGGCCGAGCGTTGGCTGCGGAGCCAGGGCCGCGGCGGTCCCCCGGGGCCCCCGCTCGCGCCGGGCTGCGCGCCCGCCCGCCGGTCGCCGCCCCCGCGGGTGGTCGGGCCGGCGCCGGGGGCAGTGATCTTGTTGATCCCAGGGATGTTGGCCGCCGAACAAGAGGTGGCGCTGGAGTCGGAGGGGGGCACCGCGCCGCTGCAGTGGTTCGTCGACGGGCGCCTGATCGACGTGGCCGGGCCCGACGGCCGGGCCTGGTGGGCGCCGACCCTGGGCCAGCACGAGCTGCTGGTCGTGGACGCCGCGGGGCGCTCCGCGGCCCGGAGCCTGGAGGTGCGCCTGGGGAGCGGGGCCGGCGCCCCGGACTAGGGCGAGCGCCCCGTGTGCTAGGATGGTCCGCGTGGCTGTAGAGCGCGGCGCGGCGGGGCGCGGAGCGCGGTCCCGCGTCGTGGGGAGGGGGAGCATGTTGTCGTCGACCGGGGAGGGCGAGCTGCTGGCTGGGCGCTACCGCGTCGAGCGGCTGATCGCGCGCGGGGGCATGGGCTCGGTCTACCTCTGCCAGGACGTCGAGCTGCCGCGCGCCGTGGCCCTCAAGGTGTTGCACCCCGCGACCGACAGCGAAGGATCCGCGCGCTTCGATGACCGATTTCGGCTGGAGGCCAACACCCTCGCGTCGTTGAACCACCAAAACATCGTCACGCTCTACGATTACGGCCAGATGGGCGACGGGCGGTTCTACCTCGCGCTCGAGTACGTGGACGGGCCCCGCTTCACCGACCTGCTGCGGTCGGGGCCCTTGCCGCCGCTTCGGGCGATCCAGTTGATTTTTCAGGTCTGTCGGGCCCTTCGCTACGCCCACCGCCGCGGCGTGGTCCACCGGGACCTCAAGCCCAGCAACCTGCTGGTGCGGGTGGACGACGACGGCGAAGAGCAGGTGAAGGTCGTCGACTTCGGGCTCGTGAAGGTCATGGAGGACGACCAGAGCCTGACCCGCGCGGGCCTCATCTTGGGCTCCCCTCACTGCATGGCGCCCGAGCAGATCCGCGGCCAGGACGTTGATCACCGCGCCGACATCTACGCCATCGGCGTGCTGCTGTTCCGCATGGTCACCGGCGGCTGGCCCTTCCACGGCGAGAGCAGCACGGCGACGATGATCGCCCACATCCAGCAGCCCGTGCCCTCGGCGCGGGAGGCGGCGCCGGACGTCAGCCTCCCGGTGGGCCTCGACGAGCTCATCGGCAGCTGCATGGCCAAGGCGCCCGCCGACCGGCCCGCTGACATCACCGTGGTGATGGACCGGCTGCGCGAGCTCAGCGCTGGGCGCGCCGCGAGCTTCGTGGGCGACACGCTGTCGGGCATCGAGGCGCGGAGCGTGCCCGGGCTGCGGTCGCCGCCGCCCTTGGCCAGCGTCGTGGCCGCCGCCCGGCCGCCCGCCCCGCCCGAGCTGCCCACCGCCACCACCGCGGCCCCCGCGCCGGTGCCCACCGCCGGCCCGCGCCCCTCGGTGCTGATGCTGGCGGGGATCGGCCTCGGCCTTGCGGCGGTGGCGAGCATCGTCTGGCTGGCCGTCGGCCTCTGGTCGCGCCCGCCGGTCATCGACGGGCCGGTGCCGCCTGGGCCGGGCCCCGCCGAGGCGCTCCGCCCGGATCCTGCGGAGGCGCCGCCCGCGCCGCCGCCCCCGCCGGCGGACGAGCCCGAGCCGGGCACGGATGAAGCCCCGCCGCCTGCGCCCGCTGCGGAGGCGCCGCGCGCGCCCCGTGGACCTCGGCCGGCGAGCCGCCCGGCCCCCAGCCCTGCGCCCGCCCCTGCGGCGGCTCCGGCGCCCGCCGCTCGGCCGAGCCCAGCGCCCGCGGCGGTGCCGGGGCTCGAAGGGGTCGATGAAGGCTACGACGGTGGGGCGAAGCGGTGACCGAAAACAAACGACCGGACGCTATTTTGGTGTTGAGCTTGGGGGCTGACATGGGCAACAGGACCGCGCGCCGCGGGGGCCGCCAGCCTTCGGTTGGCCTCGCGCTGCTGGTGGGGCTGGCCTTGGGCGCCGCGCCCCGGGCCGCGCGGGCCGACCCCTTCGCCGACGGCCGGCGGCACTACGAAGCGGGTCTGAGCGCCGTGCAGCAGGGCGATCTCGAGCTCGCGCTCTCCGAATTTCAGACCTCCTACGAGATCAACCCCTCGTGGGGCGCGATGAAGAACGCCGGCGCGCTGCTGGAGCGCATGGGGCGGCCGGCCGAGGCGGTCGAGGCCTACCGCCGCTCGCTGGACCTCGCCCCTGTGGAGAAGCTGGCCTCCATCCAAGCGCGCATCGACGCGCTCATGGCCGCCGCGCAGCCCGTAGCGACCGCGGCGCCGTCTGGGCCCGGCGCAGGGGAGGCCTGCGGGCCGAGCGCCGTGGACCCGGCGGCGGTGGCCCGCCTGGAGGCCCTGGGGCGCGAGCTTCAGGCGCTGACCGGCGCCATCGCCGCGGGGGCCCCGGCCGCGACCGCGCCCCCCGAGGGCGGCGCCGCGGGGGCGGTCGGGCCCGCAGCCGGGGCTGAGCCGGCCGCGGCGGTCGGCGCGGACGCGCTGCTGGAGGGCGCTTACCAACGGCTGGTCTACTCGGCCTCCCGCACCGCCCAGTCGCCCTTGGACTCGCCCTCGACCATCGCGGTGCTCACCGCCGACGACATCCGCATGTCTGGGGCGACCAACGTGCCCGACCTGCTGCGGCGCGTCGCCGGCGTGGACGTGATGCAGCTCTCGGCCGCCCAGCCGGACCTCGCGGTCCGCGGCTTCAACCGGGAGCTGTCCAACAAGGTGCTGGTGCTCATCGACGGCCGCAGCATCTACCAAGACATGTTGGCGACGCCATTTTGGGGCACCTTGCCGATCTCGATGCGGGACATCGAGCGGGTCGAGGTGATCCGCGGACCGGCCTCGGCTGTCTACGGCGCCAACGCCGTGACGGGCGTGGTCAACATCATCACCCGCACGCCGGGCTCGGGCAGCAACGAGGCCTTCGTGGAGGCCGGCCACCCAGGCTATGTGCAGGCCGGCGCGGCGGTCAGCGGCAAGGCCGGGGCCAACACCTACCGCTTCTCGGCGGGCGGGCAGCGCACCGGGCGCTGGGCCCGCGCCGCTTCGCCGGGGGATCAGACGGCGGTCAGCTCGGCGGTGGACGACCAGAACGTCTCGCTGGACGTTGTTCGCGCCTACGGTCGGGTCGACCGGCGCCTCGATGGCCAGTCGCTGCTCGGGGTGTCGGCGGGCTACGCCGAGGGCTTTCAGGAGTTCTACGCCATCGGCGCCCTCGGTGACTTCGCGCTGCCCTTCCGGTCGAGTTTTGGGCGGGTGGACGCCAGCTTCGGCAAGGTGCACCTGTGGAGCTTCTACAACGGCTTCTCGGGCAAGGCGAGCCCCTGGCTGCAGCCGGTGGGCGGCCGGGACCTCTCGACCGACGTGCAGACCCACACCTGGGACGCCGAGGCGGAGGGCGCCGCAGCGGTGGAGACCGGCGCGGTCTCCCACCAGCTGAACTTTGGCGCCGGCTACCGCTACAAGTGGGTGCGCTGGGGCTACCTCGAGGGGGGCGGCGAGGCGCCCATCACCGAGCACCACGCGCGGGTCTTCGTGAGCGACCAGGCCACCCTGGGCCCCGTCGCGCTGGCCGGCTCGCTGCGGCTCGACCGCCACCCGCTCGTGCCCTTGTCGGAGACCTTGTCGCCCCGCGTCGCGCTCATCACGCGGCTGGCCCCCAAGACGGCGCTGCGCGTCGGCACCGGCACGGCCTTCCGCGCGCCTTCGCAGATGGAGAGCTACCTCGACCTCAACCAGCCGGTCGGCACCGACGGCGTGTTCGTGTCGACCCGCGGTGACCGCAACCTGCTGCCAGAGCGGATCTTCACCGTGGAGGGCGGCCTGCACGACGAGAGCCTGCCCTGGATGCAGGCGGACCTCGCCGGCTACTGGAACCGCGTCACCGACCTCATCTACCTGCAGGACATCGTCGGCGAGCTGGTGCCCTTCGACCCCACCGAGGCGGGCTTCTCGGCCGGCGAGACCCGGTTCGGCAACCTGGCGCCGGTGTACTCGGCGGTGGGCGTCGAGCTCGACACCCGCTTCTTCCCCACCGACGGCCTCGACCTCTACGCCAACGCCACCCTGCAGCGGGTCACCGAGGCCGAGAACGACGTGTCGCAGGTTGATCAGGAGGCGTCGGCGGTGAAGGTGAACCTCGGCGCGAGCTACCGCAGCCCCTGGCGGGTGGACCTGTCGAGCCACCTGCAGCTCCGCAGCGACCAGACCTGGAAGCTCCGCGACTACGACGGCGACACCGGCGAGCTCATCACCACCGAGGCGCCGGTCAGCCCGCCGGCCATCTTGGTGTGCCGGGCGGGGGTGCGGCTGTTGGAGGACGAGTCGCTGGAGCTGGCGGCCTCGGCCTGGAACGTCGGCGCGCTGCTGTCGGGCGAGGGCAGCCAGGAGCACCCCAAGGGGCAGCCGGTCGGCGGATGGCTGATGGGCTCGGCGAGCTACCGGTTTTAGGCGGCGGGAGCCAAGATGAAAACGTCGATGATTACGCTGCTCTGCACCTTGTCGGCCTGCGGATGGCGGGCGCCGCTGGACCCTGGCGCTTCTGCCGTCGCCAACGGCATCCAAGGCGAGGTGGTGCTGGCCACCGGCGCCCCGGCCGCGCCGACCTATGTGCTGCTGTACGACGCCGCCGATCCGCCGCCGCCCGCCGGCACCGGCGCCCCCCTCAATTTCGCGGCGGTGCCCGCCGAGGCCTTCACCGGGCCTGCGGGCGGGGTGCAGTCGGCCCCCTATGTGCTGACCGGCGTGCCTGACGGCGTTTACCTCGTGCAGGCCTTGGTGGACGTGGACGGGGACTTTCACCCCCTGGCGGTGGCGACCAAGGGCGCGACCTGCGGGGATCTGGTGGGGGCCCACGTGGCGGTGGACGCCGAGGGCGCCCCCAGCGTGCACCCCATCGCGGTCGAGGGCGGCGAGCTGCTCGACGACGTGACGGTGATCGTGAGCCTCGGCCTCAGCCTCGAGCGCCCGGCCTTCGCGGTGGTGGGCGGCGAGGGCGGCGCTCCCGCGTCGATCAGCCGCGCGGGCGGGCTCTTTCAGCTGGAGAGCACGGCGGTGCGCTCGCCGCTCATCGACCTCGGGCCCCGCTGGGATCCGGCCCAGCCACAGCTGTGCGCCGTGGCCTTCCCCACGCTGCTGGTGCCGGCCGCGGCCGCCGCCGCCGCCCGCATGGCCGACACCGGCGCCCCCGACGGGGACTCGGGCGCGCCCGAAGGGGACACCGGCGCGCCGAGCCCCGCGCCCACGGTGGACCCGCTGGCGAGCTGGCCGAAGGTGTACCTGGAGCTGGTCGCCCCGGACGCCGGCCCGCTGGCCGAGGGGGAGCGGTGGCAGAGCCAAGCCGGCCTCGTTGCCCAGCCGTTGATCGACGGCGGGCTCCTGACCTTCGGCGCGACGGTGCCCACGCTGCTGACCGGGCTGCCCTATGGCTTCGGCGGGGCGGCGCAGCGCACCGCGCCGGACGGCACCGTGGAGCTGATCACCGATCCAGAGGCCATCCCCGCGGGGATGTGGGCGGTGACCGTCGTGAGCCTGTCGGGCCAGACCTGGACGGTGCCCAACGAGACGGCGAAGCTCCCGAGCCTCGGCGAGGACTTCGTGGCGGCCGCGCAGGGCGGCCTGCTGCGCATCGACTGAGGGCAGCGGGGACATACGATGGGCGAAGACGATGGTGAACAGGGCGGACCGCCGGTGGTGCACCCCACCGACCGCGAGAGCTTGGAGCGGGTGTGCGTGATCGAGCTGACCCGGGCCTCCGGGCCGGGCGGCCAGCACGCCAACAAGCGCGAGACGGGGGTGCGGCTGCGGCACCCGCCGAGCGGCGTGGTGGTCACCGCCACCGAGCGGCGGTCCCAGCACCAAAATTTGGAGCTGGCTTTTGACCGGATGGCCGCCCGCCTGTCCTGGCTGCAGCGGCCCCGGGTGCCCCGCTTGCCGACCCGGCCCACCCGGGCCTCGATCCGCCGGCGCTTGACGAGCAAGCGCCACCAAGCGCAGAAGAAGGCGGGCCGCGGCGCGGGCGACAGCGGAGAATAACCATCGGCACGTCATTTGTGTGCTTGGAGCGCCCGCTCCAAGCCGCAGGTGCAGCGGGTGGCGCCGACCCCCCGGGGCGCGCAGTGGGCGCAGTCCGGGTCGTGGCGCAGGTAGGGCCGGGCCAGCGCGAGGCGGCGCGCGTGCTCCAGGGCCTCGGCCAGGCCCCGATCGCCCCGCTCCGCCGCCGCTTTGGCCAGGCGACCCAGGGTGGCGGCGGCCTCGGGCGGGGTGAGCAGGGCGAAAGGCGGCGCGGGCGCGCCAGCGCTGTTCAGGTCATCGTTCAGCGCGGTGGGCCGATCTGCGGGGCGGTTCATCGGATCTCCATTGAACATCCATACAGTATGCCTCCTCTTCGGCCAGGGCAAGTCAGCTTTTGTCCGCCGGGCGGTTAGCGCCGCGCAGGAGGTTCGATGCCCCACCCGTTTTTGGATCGCCCCGGCTGGATCTTCGACATGGACGGCACGCTGACCGTGCCGGTGCACGACTTCGCGGCGCTGCGGGCCCAGCTGGGCGTGCCGGGCCAGGCCGACATCCTCGGCTGGGTGAGCGGGCGCCCGGCGGCGGAGCGCGCGCGGCTCCTCGCTGAGATTGACGTGTGGGAGGCTGCGCTGGCCGATAGCGCGGTCGCGCAGGCCGACGCGATCGCCCTGGTCGACGCCCTCCGCAGCCGGGGCGCCCGCCTCGGCGTGCTCACCCGGAACACCCGCGCCACGGCCCTCCGCACGCTGCGGGCGGCCGGCTGGCTCGACGCCTTCGCGCCGGAGGACGTGCTCGGCCGGGACGAGGCCGCCGCCAAGCCGGCCCCCGACGGGCTGCACCACCTCGGCGCCCGCTGGGGCCTCGACCCCAGCTCGCTCGTGATGGTCGGCGACTACGTCTATGACGCCCGGGCGGGCCGCGCGGCGGGCGCAGCCACGGTGCTCGTGCTGCGCGCCGATGACCGGGGCTGGGAGGGCGAGGCCGACGTGCTGCTGCGCGATCTGAGCGAGCTGGTTCGCTGAGCCCGCTCAGCGTGCTGAGCCCGCTGGTGCTTAGAGGCCGCCCAGCGACACCAGGGTGAACGCGTAGCACATCTCCTCGTCGGTGCGCTCACCGTAGCGGATGTTCTGAGGCGGATCAAAGGTTTGGTTGGGGTTCTCCGCCGAGTTGTCCCAGGTGCACTCAAAGCTCACGGTGTCGCCGGGCTGGACCACCGCCGGATCACGGAACATGTAGGTGATCTGGTTGTGGAAGTCGTAGCGGTCCTCGCCGGAGAGCAAGCACTCGCTGCTGCCGTCGGGGTGATCCACCCACAGGCGGTAGCCCGTGCCGAGCCGGTGCATGTGCGGGAAGCTCCCCCACACCTTGACCGTCGGGAAGCTGCTGGTCCACTCGATGCGCTCGGTGGCGCTGTAGGCCGCATCGCCCGGGGGGATGTTGAAGCCGTACTTGGCGAAGGGCGCCATGATGATCTCGCGCTCGACCGAGGGCGCGATCCGCAGGGCGTAGCCGCTCCGGTCGGCCAAGGGCTGGTCGGCGCCCTGGTAGTAGTGAAGCTGGAGGATCAAGGTCTGGTTCGACCGGACGCGCATTCCGGCGCCCTCGAACTCGATGGGCAGGGCGCCGGGCGCCCAGGCGGCCACCATGCCGTCCGTGCTGTCCATGTTGTTGATGCAGTCCACGCCCTCCGGGCTCTGGTGCTCGGGCGTCAGCTCCTCGGTGGGGATGGTGAACAGCACGGCGTGGTGGAGGATCTCGGCCTGGTCGACCAGCGGGTGCAGGGCCGTGATGAAGAAGTCGTCCGCCTGGCCATGCTCGAGCGCGAAGCAGCGGTACTCGTTGCCGGGGTTGGCCGCGTCGCTGAAGGAGGGCGTGTAGGGCGCCGGGATGAGCAAGGCGAGGTCGGGATCGGCCAGCTCCGACGCGATGGGGGAGCCGAGCGGCTGATCCGGCGGCGCGCCCACGACCTTGCCCCCGTCGATCCAGGCGGCGATCTGGTCACGCTTGGCATCGGGGATGCTCAGGTACTCCGAGCCGATGTAGTCGCGGCAGTCGGGATCGGCGACAGGGGGCGGCATCACGCCGGCATCGACCTGGGCGAGCATGATCTCGGCCATCGCGCCCACGACCGCGGGGTCGGTGAAGTCGCCGGGGCCCTGGCCGCCGGGCTGGTGGCATCGCACGCAGTGGTCGAGGAGGACCGGCGCCACGTCCGCGTAGAACTCCACGGGCGCGGTGTCTCCGCCGTCGGCGCCGCCCTCGGCGTCGGCAGGCTCGGCCTTGGGCTCGGCTCCACAGGCGGCGAGCAAGCCGAGGCCCGCGAGGGCGAGGGGGGCGAGGGTGCGGGTCATGGGCGTCTCCGACTGCGCGGGGGGCTGGCCGCGCCGGTGAGATAGTACCGTGCCGATCGGGGGGTGAGCACATGCGACAGCGGCCTTCTTTGCGGGCTCTGCGCGGGCTTGTGCCCTGCGCGTGCCGGTCGGCGCTCCTCGGGCTGGCGGTGGGCTGCGCCCCCGGGGAGAAGGCTGCCGACACCGCCGCCCAACCCACGAGCGAGATCATGGACGTGGCGCGCTGGACGCCGATCGAAGCGGCGGACGACCCCTGGCCCGGGGCCGAGGGCTGCAGCGCGGCGGCCACCCGGATCGAGGAGGACGTGCTGGAGCTCGACACGGGGATCTGCGGGCACATTAGCGTGGAGCAGCCCATCCTGAGCGCGGTCGAGGCGGGAGAGCCCCTGGCGCTGCTGGCCTGGCACGCGGCCCTCACCGCGGCGGCGCCGGCGGAGGGCTGGATGGTGCTGACCCTCGACGGTCAGACCCTGTGGGAGCTCCGCCGCCCCATCCCGAGCGGCCCCTTCGTCGAGGCGCGGGAGGACATCCTCGGGGTGGACGCCGCGCCAGGGGCCCTGCTCCGCCTGCACGTCGAGAACCACGGCGCCAACAGTTGGCGCTTCGCTTGGCTGCGGCGGGCCCCGTGAGCAGCGCCGGCGCGCTCCGGGATCTGCCGCTCAGGCCCCGGGTCGCTGGCGCCGATACGGGGAGCCGGCGGGCCGTCGCCGCGCGCGCCCCGCGCCCCCCGATCTGGAGTCCCTGATGCGCACCGTTCTCTGCTCTGCTTGGCCTGCGCTCGCGGGGATCTTCGCCGGCCTTTTGCTCGGGGGTGCCGCGGCGGCAGGCGAGGTCCCCCACCGCTGCGAAGCGGTTTTTCAGGGGCCGGTCAAGGGCTGCGACGTGCTCGGCACCTGGACGGTCAGCGCCGCCGCCCGGGGGGAGGAGGCCGCGCGCAAGGCGGTCACCAGCCGGATGTCGGCCTTGATGGCGGTGGTCGCGGAGGAGCGCGCGCTGAAGGCCGCAGGCAGCCCGGGCAGCGAGGGGGCCGCGGCCATGGCCAAGGGCTGCCCCGAGGTGGCGGCGGCCAACGTGCGGGTGGTCTGCTACCCCGAGCCCCAGCTGGTCGAGGATCACCTCTGCTTCGCCCAGCTCCGCTCCCCGGACTGTTACCGCGGCAGCTCGCTGGACATCCAGGGGGTCGGCTGGAAGGCGCTTGAAAAGGGACGAGAGTCGATCTGCGCAGCGGTCGAGCTGGGGCTCACCGAGCAGCGGGCGACGCCGCTGCAGCAGGCGAGCTGTCAGGTGGAGTGCCTTCAGCGGGCGGAAGTGCGCTGCACGCCGAGCGGCGGCGGGCGCTGAGCGGCGTCGGCGTGGTAGCTTAGGGCGAGAGGTGCCTCGATGCCGACGGTCTTGTCTCCCCGCTCGGGCCTGCGGTCCGCCCGGTCGATCCTCTGGTTGCTGGGCTTTGCGCCGCTGGCGCTCTCGGGCTGCTTGGTCGATGAGCTGGAGAACGTCAAAGACCCCGTAGACGCCGACGGCGACGGGTTCACCGAGGACGTAGACTGCGACGATCGGCACCCGGCGATCCACCCCGACGCGCAGGAGATCTGCGACGGCGACCCCCTCGATGGCGTGGGCGAGGTCGACAACAACTGCAACGGCCTCGCCGGCGACGAAGACCCGACGCTCAACCGCAGCGGCTTGGCCGGCACCTGGTACCGGGACGCCGACGGCGATGGCTACGGCGACGGGACGGGGCAGCTCGGCTCCCGCATCTCCGGCTGCGTGCAGCCCGATGGCTACGTGGTGGGCGGCGGCGACTGCGACGACACCAACTCGTCGGTGCAGCCCGAGAGCCGGGAGATCTGCGGCGACAGCATCGACAATGACTGCGACGGCGAGACCGACGTGGTGCCGAGCGAGGTCGAGGACCCGACCGTGCCCACCTGGGCGCGCGACGAAGATGGCGATGGCTACGGCGATCGCACCATCCTGCTGCGGGCCTGTGAGCAGCCGGCCCCCGAGCGCGACCCGGCGCTGAGCGCCGCCGCCGGGCGCGAGGTGCTCCGCGCCTACTGGGTGCCCCCCCGCCTCGGCACCGCCGATGACGAGCTCAGCGTGGACGACTGGTCGAGCGGCGAGATCGACCTCGAGGAGCTGCCGAGCACCGCCTTCGATTGCCCCGGCGCAGACAACGACGTGCTGTCCAACCCGGGCGCGCCCGAGGACTGCACTGAGATCGACCGCAACTGCGATGGTTCGGCCCGAGACGGGGCGCTGGGCGCCACCGAGTTCTGGCTGGACGGCGACGGCGATGGCTTCGGCGACCCCACCCAAGCGATCTTCGCCTGCTCCGATCCCGCGCCCACCGGCTACAAGGGCGCCGACTCTGCGCCCGACTGCGATGACGAGAACATCTTCGTGAAGCCCGGCGCCCTCGACCCCGGCGGCGAGCGCTGCGATGGCCTCGACAACGACTGCGATGGGGACATCGACAACGACAACGGGCCGGACCTCGGCCGTGTCTATACTTGGTGCAAAGACAACGACCAGGACGGTTTTCCCAACTCCGCGCAGTGCGTCGAGGCCTACTGCCAGCCGGACCGCGAGCTGTCGCCGGCCTCGCTCCGCCGCTACGTTGGGATCGCTACCCGCGTTGGCGACTCGGCCTTGGTCGAGGAGTGGGCGGACTGTGACGACACCGACGACTACGTCTCGCCAGGCGCCGATGAGCTGTGCGACGCCATTGACAACGACTGCGACGGAGAGACCGACGAGTCCCCCGCCACCGACGCGCCCGACCGCTTCCTCGACGCCGACGGCGATGGCTACGGCGATCGGAGCGCAGGGACCGTCGCGGAGTGCATGGTGCCCGTCGGCTATGCCGCCGCCGACGGCGACTGCGACGACGCGGCCTCGGGCGTGAACCCCGGGGCCACCGACGTCTGCAACAACGGCGCCTCCGAGGACTGCGCCGATGACACCGACTGTTTGATGGCCGGTGGCTACGTCGCCTCGGTCGCGGACGTGGCTCGCGCCGACGGGCTGGTCGGCTACCCCTGGGCGCTGCTCCGCGGCTCGGACGCCGGCGGCCTGGCCGGCACCCAGCTCATTGGCGGCGGTGACGTCGATGGCGCCGGGCTCTCCGAGCTGTTCGTCTACGCCCCGCTGTCGGGCAACGGCAAGCTGTTCATCGTGGACGGGGTCGAGCGGGCGAGCGGCACCGCTGTGCTGTCGGTGGCCGCGACCGGCAAGACCATCACCGGCACCGGCACGGACGCGCTCGGCTTCGCCGCGGCGGGCCACGGGAACCTCGCGGGCGGGGCGGCCCCCGATCTGCTGCTCGGCGCGCCCGGCGCCGGCGGGGTGGGCGCGGTCGCGGTCTACGCCTGGCCGCTGAGCACCGGCGCCACCAACCTGGGCCTCGCCGACGCGGCGGTTCGCCTGACGGGCCCGCTGGGCGGGGTCAACTTTGGCGCGCAGGTGGGCGCTTTCAACGTAGACGGCGATCTCGACGGCAGCAGCCGGCCGGTCCTCGACGTGATCGTCGGCACGGCCCGGCGCTCCGAGACGGCGGTGACCGGCGGGGCGGGCGGCGCCTGGGTGATCTACGGGCCCTTCGGCCCCGGTGAGCTCGCCGTCGCCGACGCCTCCGCGACGCACTTCGGCGGCACGATCACCGCGGTGAACGGCGTCGGGGACGTCAACAACGACGGGACCGACGAGCTCGTGTTCGCAGACGCCGCGGGCCTCGGCCTGACCTACGGCGACTTCGCCGGGCTGCCGGACTGCTCCGCGCCGGTGGACTGCGCCGATCGGCGCCTGAGCATCGGCAGCAGCTTTACGGAGTACAGCAGCCGGCCGGTGTACATCGAGGCCCTCGGCGACATCAACGGCGATGGCTACGCGGATGTCGGCGTGGGGCTGCCCTACGCCGATACGCTGGCGGGCGGCGACGAGGGGGAGGTGGCGGTGTGGCTGGGCGGCCCTGGCGCCGGCACCATCGCCTTGGCGGCGGACTTCAGCATCCTCGGCGCGGACGCGGGCGGGCGCGCCGGCTCCTCGCTGGTGGGCGGCGTGGACCTCGACCTCGACGGCCTGGACGACTTCGCGGTCGGCTCGCCGGGCGACGGGGCGCCGCTGGGCGGCGTCTACGTGTTCTACGGCTCGGACGTGGCCCGGGGCGCGACCTATAGCGTCTATGCGGCGCGCACCTTCATCCTCGGCAGCGCGGCCAACCCCGGCCTGGGCCACAGCGTCGCGCTCCTCGAAGATGGCCTCGGCGACGGCACCCCCGACATCGCGGTGGGGCTGCCCTCGCTGAGCGTCGGCGGCGGGGCCGGGGTCGGCGGCGCCTTCTTGTTCGGCCAAGCCGACTGAGCAGCGCGCGGCTGCCCGCGGCGGGCTCGGAGCGCTCCGGTCCGGGCCTTAGGGCGCGGCGGGGGGCTCGGCGGCGCCGTCCACCGTGGCGGTCCAGGCCACCGCGCGCAGGGCGGCCCGCGCGCCGTCGCGGATCGCGTCCTGCTGCCACGGGCAGCCGGGCTGGGGCTGGGCGGTGACCCGCGCGTCTTCGTCGGCCACCAGCACCAGATCGGGCAGGAGGGGCTCGCCGGGGGAGGCGGGGCTGGCCTCGGCCACGAGCGCGTCGAGGAGGCCCTTGACGCAGAGCGCGGTCGGCCGGTCCTGGGCGCCGCCGACCGGCGAGGGGAGCTGGTTGACGGCGGTGAACAGCGCGAGGCTCCACAGCTGCGACTGGCTCGGCGAGACCGTCGGACGCCCGCCGGCCGCGTGGCGGAGCAGGGTCTCTTGCACGCCGCGCACGCCCGAGGCGAGGGCCCCGGCCGACCAGCGGTCCTCTTGGCGGGGATCGGCGGCCTCGGACTCGAACAGCGCCTTGTCGACCGGCTGGCCGCGCTCGTCGCGCCCGAACTCCCCGCCGACCCGGGTGGAGAGGCCCCACCGACCGGAGATCGCCGTGTTGTTGATGACGTTGGCGTAGCGGTTGGGGCAGACCACCTCGGGGTCGGCGTGCCACAGCAGCAGGTAGCGCGGCAGATCAGCGCCCAGCACCGGCTCTTGGTCGAGGCACAGGCTGGCCTCCGACGGGCTGCCCTCGAGGCTCATCATGATCTTCTCGACCGCCTTTCGGGTGTTGCCCTGCACCTCGAGGTCGAGCGCGAGCGCCTCTTTGGACCCCATCTTGCGGCCGCCGAGCTCGAGCGCCACGTTCTGGGCGTGCGAGAACGACAGCGCGGCCTCGGCCTGGGCGGCGCGCACCTGGCCGAGCAGGCCGAGCTTGTCGGCGAGGCTCTGGCGCTCCATCAAGCAGGCCTGCTCACTTTTGAGGGCGGCGTCCCGGCCGGCCTCGAGCAGGGCGCCCTGGCTCTCCAGCTCCGCGGCCCGGGCCTCGGCGTCTTGGGCGGCCTGGTGTTGGCGCCAGGCGACGATGCCCGCGCCGACCGCTGAGCCGCCGAAGGTCAAGATCAGCGTGATGGTGCCCATGTTGAGGCCCAGCCGCTTGGCGAGGGCGAGCAGCTGGTTTCGGACGAAGTCCCGCGCCTTGCCGAGCAGGCTCGCGACCGTGGGCACGCTCCACCGGCCGGCGGTCCCCGGGCCCAAGACCTGCGAGCGCAGCGGGCCGCCTTTTGGGTCGCCCGGCGCCCGGGAGCCGAAGCTCGCCTCGAGGTCGAAGCTCATCCGACGCTGGTTGGGCAGCGTGATCTCAAAGGTGCAGCGGGGCGGGAGCTCGACGCCCGGGGCCATCCGGGAGCGGCTCTTGTCGCGCCGGATCTCCACGCCGACGAACCGGCCCTGCTCCTTGACGATGAGGGTGGGCTGGTCCTCGTGGTTGAGGCCGCCCATGGTGACCTCGACGACCAGCACGGCGTTGTTGGGCGGCGCTTCCCCCGCGCGGCGCAGCACGGTGGTGCGCAGCCAGCGCTCGCCCTCCATCGCGTCGGCCATCGCGTAGATCGCGAAGCCGTCGGCGTCCTCGAGGGGGAGCTCAGCGACGGGCGGCCGAGCGTCGGCCTCGATGCAGCGGATGACCGTCACTTGGCCTCCGGGAGGGCTGGGCCCCGCTGCTTCATGCGGAGCTGGGTTCGGATGCCGAGCACCGCCGTCCAGCTCTGGGCGAGCTGGAGGTAGCGGTCGACGTCGCCGTTCTCCACCATCATGAAGCCGAACAGGCCTTGGACATAAGGGCCGACCAGCAGCGCGGGCTGGTAGGGCGTAAAGGGCGCGTGGGGGCTGCGGCCGCGGCGGATGCTTTTGCCCATCCACAGCTCGCTGGCCAGGGTGCCTTCGAGGCCGTTGAAGCCGGGGCCCATCAGAAAGCCCGCCCGCACGCCATACTGGGTGCGGCCGAGGTCCTGCTTGCCGCCGGAGTGGGCGACGCCCCAGGGGTGGCCGTTCTTGGTGGTGCGGCTGAGGTGCAGGGGTGCGGGCGCGAAGCGCACGCCGGTGATGAAGCCGCCTTGGGGCCGAAGGGTCCAGGCGAAGTCGATGTGCTCGCTGGTCTGGTCGGGCTTGGCGAGCTGGTCAGCGAAAGCAGCGCCGGGGGTGATGAAGTCGAGCCGGAACAGCAGGCCCGCCTCCATCGCGGTGCGCGGGTGGGTGGTGAGCCACCAGGCGACGTGGGTGCCGAGGTCCACCGAGAGGCCGTCGCTGCTCTGGGAGCCGATGATCCCGACCGGTTTTGCCGAGTAGGGGGTCTGGTAGTTGAAGACCTCCTGGCAGTTGGTCATCGAGCTCGGCACGTAGGCTTCGGGCTTGCAGCGGTAGTAGACCTCCCGGATCGGGAAGCCGCCGAGGCCGGCCTGGAAGTTCCAGTCGAGGGTGCGCGAGCGGCGCCAGCTCGAGGGCTTGTTGTCGCTCCAGCTCGTATTGGTGAAGCGCTTGGGGCCGTCGGTGCCCGCGGCCACGTCGGCCTCGCGGTGGGCCGGGAAGAACATCTCGGCCTCGGCCTCGGCGGCGGTGGCCGGCAAGAACCACGCCCAGGCCGCTGTCCTCACCTTGTGACCGCCGCCGACCCGGCGCTGGGTGCGGGCGTAGGGCGTGCGGGGGCGAAGGTCGCGCAGCAGGCGCTGGCGTTGGGTGCGGTCGGTGTCGAGCACGAACAGCAGCAGGCCGTTGGTCTTGTCGGAGATCTCGTCGAGGCGCTCGCGGATGACCTTCTTGATCGCGTCACCGTCGCCCCGGGCCGCCCACTCGCCGCCGCCCTCAAAGGCCTTGGGCTCGCTGTTGAGCAGCTTGTCGATGGCGCCCGAGGCGCCCTTGGAGATGGCGTCCTTGCGGGCGTCGGAGTCCATGGCCTTGGCGCCGGCGAGGCCGTCTTTGCCAGCGGTCGCCCCGGCCTTGGCGCTCTTCGCGGCGGCGTCCGCCTGGGCGACGGCCGCGTCGGAGTCATCGAGCTTGCCGTTGTTCTTGCGCTCGTCCTTCGCGCGGGCCTCGGTCCAGGCCTTCCAGTCGGCCCGGCGGGTGTCTTCGACGCTGGTGAAGTCGCTCTCGAGCAGCGCGGCCCGGACGAGGGTGGGCACGAGCTCGCGCGGGGCCAACACCATGTCGTCGCAGAGGGTGGTGGTGCGGGCGGCGAGGCGGATCCGGCCGTCGGGGAGCTGCTCGGGCACCCACAACAGGTGCCAGCCCGACCAGAGCGTCCACCGCAGGCGGTAGATCGCGCGGTCGCCGGGCAGGCCGACGAGGCGCGTGCTCTCGAGGACCCGCTTGTTGAGGTTCTGGGCGGGGTCATCGACCAGCAAGAAGGGCAGGCGATCCCAGGCCTGCACCAGCACGTCCTCGGGCTTGCTGAGCCCCTCGGGGCCCTCCACGAACACGTCGAGGGTGGTGCTGCCGAAGGTCTTCTCGTCGAGGGCCTCCCGGCCGTCCTTCGTGGTGCAGATGGCGGTGGGGTCGATGGCGCCGAGGCCCTGCTTCACGAGGCGGGTGGGGTAGCCGTGGGCGCCGAGGGTGCCCGACCAGAGCTCGGCCGAGGTGTCCACGAGCGGGCCGACCTTGGCGCGCTCATCGGCGTTGGGGTCGAGGTTCTCGACGATGGACTGGTTGATGTGGTCGAGGAAGATGTAGGTCTCGACCCGGTCCTGGGTGCTGCCCTGGAGCTCCGAGACCAAGATCTCGAGGTAGCTGGCCCGCAGGTCTTGGGCGAAGCGCTCCTGGTCGCGGCCGGGCCGCAGGTGCTCGTCCATCCAGGCCTTGAGCTGCTCGGTCTCGGTGCCTGCGAGGTGCACCACCGCGTTGGGGTCGCGGAGGTACTCGCCGAAAAAGCCCTGGGCGAAGCCATCCAAGGTGCTTCGGGTCGCGTCGGTCTCGCCGGGCCCCCGGGCAGAGGAGATGGGGCCGAGGTCGCCGGAGATGAGCCGGGGGAGCCAAGTGTCAACGACGGCGGCTGGCAGCTTCCCGTAGCGGAGCGCGAGGCCGCCCTCCAGGGTCAGCGAGCCGCGGTCGAGGCGGGCCTCCACGTCCTCGTCGCGGTCAGTCTGGCCGATGGCCGCGGCGACGAGGTTGCGACTGCGACCGGATCCATCCGCGAGGAAGGCCGGCGGGCTGCGCATCGTGGTGAGCGCCGTCAGCACCCGCATGTGGTTCTCGGTGAAGTCCTCCATGGCGAAGCGCGCCACGTCCACCGCCACCTGGTAGTAGAAGCCCTCCCACTGGGCCTGGGTGTTCAGCAGCAGCTCGCCCCAGGCCGGCAGCGCGGCGGCGGCGGTCGGTGGGTCGCCGGGCTGCACGGCCGGCCACGGCTGGGCGAGCAGCACCGGGGCGTCGAGTCCGAGGAGCTGGTCTGGGGTCTGGCTGGGCGCCGGCATGGCGTTGAAGGCCTGCAGCGGCGAGCGGCCGGCCGCGCCGCTGAACGGGTAGAACTGCTCGAAGAAGGGCCGGGAGTCTTTGCGGCTGCCGTCCATGATGTCGAAGTCGTGGGACTTGCCGTCCGCGCCGAGGCGCAGGGCGAAGCGACCGTCGAGGCGGACGAAGTCAGCGGCCAGCACGGCGTCTTCGCGCGCCGCCTCCTCGCCCGTCTCGTTGAACATCCGGTAGCGGATGTCGGGGAAGATGACGTCCTGGCGGCCGCGGTCCTGTTCGCCGGCCACCGGCGACGGCCGGACCCAGCGGGCGGGGCTGAGCCACAGGCTGGTCTCGGGCACGGCGGCGACGAGGCCGCGGCCCCCGGGCTCCCGCGCGCCGATGGGGCGGGTGGCGGACCACTGCCGGCTCGGGCTCGGCATGGTAACATAGCCCAGCGGCTCCAAGGTCTGCCGGATGATGTCGCCCTCGCGGTTCCACCGGTAGGCCAGCACCTCCCAGGCCTCCAGGGTCAGGCGGCTGACGTTGTGCCAGCGGGCCTTCTGGACGCGGCGGGCGTGCCGGTCGCTCTGCTTGGCGGCGGCGGTGGCGGAGGCCGATCCGGGCTCCAGCTCGTCTTCGATCTTGGTGGGATCGACGAAGCGCACGCGCTCGACGCAGGTGCGCTGGACGCTCCCGCCCGGCGCGACGGGCATCGCGGGGCAGTCTGGCGCGAGCGCCTTGGTGGACCGGGCGGTGACGTCCTGGAAGCCCACGAAGGTGAAGGCCGGGGCCGCCGGCAGCGGCGGGGCCTCCTCCTCTGGGGCGGGCGCCTCGACGGCCTCCTGCGCCCAGCCCATCGGCGCCGGCAGCAGGCCGAGGAGGACGAACAGTTGCCAGGGACGGGCGCTGGGGACGGAGCCGCGCATCAAAATCTCCGCGAGCGATCAAGTTCGAGCAGGGACTGCAGCTCGGCTTGGATCTCGTGCATCAGGCGGCGGGCGGCAGGGCTGCGCGCCGCGAGCTGGACGATCACCTTGTACATCTGCTGTTCGGTCAAGGTCTCGACCCCCGGCGCCGGCGGCGGGGGCTTGGCTTGCTGGGCCCGGCGGATGATGCGCCGCTTCGGCGGTCCAGCGCCTTTGGTGATGATCTCGACCTCTTCTTCATCCGGTCCGAGCGTGCCTGGCGGCGCGGCGCTGCTCTGGTCGGGGGCGCGCCAGGATGCCGAGGGCGGGCTCGCGCCGACCGAGGTGGGGGGCCGCTGCGGCGCGGGGCCGGGGCCGGGACGCGCCGAGCCGGGCGCGCCGGTCGGGGCCCGCTCGCCGTCGCCGGAGAAGGCGCTCCAGCTGGGCGGCGGCGCCTCGGAGATCGGTCGGGTGTCATCGGGGACCCAGCCGACCTCGCCCTCTTCGGGGAAGGGCGGCCGGACCTCGCGGCTGGGCGGCGAAGAGCGGCGGGCGCTCGGCTCATCCCCCGTTGGGAACGGAGGACGATCCGGCACATTGGCCGGGTTCCAGGGGGGCAGGTTGGGCGGACGGGAGCTCACCGGCTTGGGCGGTCGGCCCGAGCGGCGCGGCGCTTCGGGCGCGCTGGGCGGCGGCTGGCGCTCGGCCGGCGGCGGCTTGGGGCGATCCAGCGGGGTGGGCTGGCCGGGGCCCCGCGCCGATGCCGGGGCGCTGCGGGGCACCGGGTTGGTCCCCTCCAGCCACAAGGTGCGGGCGCCGCGCAGCCCGATGGGGCGGGCGCCGCGGGGGCCCCGGGACCACGTGGGCGCCGGTCCCGTGGCGGTGCCCCCGCGGGGCGCGGGCGCCGACAGCTCCGGGGCGGCGGTGGGTGCGCTCGGCCGACGCGCGGCGCCGGGGCCGGCGGTCGCCGCGGCGCGGGCCCAGGCCTTGACCTCGGGGCTGCTGCTCGCTGGCCGCTCCCACCACCGCGGCGACCGCCACGGCCCTTGGGGGGCGGCGCGCGGGCTCGCGGCCTCCGGGCTGCCCTCCGCCTGCGGGAGCCACCGCTGGGTGGTCGTCGCCCGGGGGTTC
>CANHON010000020.1 GCA_947462115.1 Deltaproteobacteria bacterium
AAGACCGGCAGGGCGTGGCGCTCGGTGAAGGCCCGGGAGGCCCGCTGCTCGGGCAAGAGGGCGACGGCGCCGCTGACCTCGTGGTCGCGGATCCAGTCCGCGAAGGGCAGCTTGGGCGGGCGGGCCAACGGAAAAGACGCGTCAAAGCGCACCAGCTGCCGGCCGGCCAAGGAGCCGAGCACCGAGAGCACCAGCCCGAGCACCAGCGCGGCGCGCTGAAACCAGCGGGAGGGTCCGATCTTCCACCGCAGCCAGCCTTCGATTCGACCCCAGCCGAGGCCGCCCGCCACCAGCACCGCCACCGCCGTGGGCACCAGCGCCCGCCGGGGGAAGCGGATGATGCTCGGGCCCGGAATATCGTACAGCACGTCGTTGAGCCACGCAGAGCCCGCCGCGACCGCCTCGCCGGTGGCGCCCCACCAGCTCCGCAGGGCCGGCGCCTGATCGAGGCCTTGGCCCAGCGCGAGGCTGAGCAGCACCACCGCGGCGAGCAAGGCCCCCCACGCCCGGCGCAGGTCCAGGGCCGCCAGCGCCAAGGCCGGGACCAGCATCCGCACCGGAATGGCGGTGGGCACGAGGCTCACGTCGCGCGTGGAGAACAGGCCCGCCTCGAACCGCCACCAGCGGGCCAAGCTGACGGCGTTGCCCTGGCGGTCGCCGACGATGTCGGAGGCGGCCCCGACCCGGGTGGTGAACTGCGAGAACAACGCCCACAAGGCCAATCCCACGAAGCCCGTCGCCAGAAAGCCCCAAGTGAGGGTCTGGGCGGCGCGCCGGGGGGACGCCCGACCCAGCGCCCCGAGCAGGGTGGGGAGGCGGGGGATCGCCAAGATCGCGACGAAGACGGCCTGGTAGGGGCTGTCGAGGGCGACCGCCCCGCCCAGCAGCGCCACGCCCGCGGCCCACCGGGCGGAGGGGGTGGCGATCAGCCCCTCGATGGCCCACAAGCACATGAGGGCCGGCCCCCAGTTGAGGTGCTCGGGGGTGCCGTCGGCCAGGGCCTGAAGCACCATGGGCTGGCCGATCAAGGCCCCGCCCGCCGCGAGGCCCGCCGCCCAGCTCCCCGAGCGCCGCCGCACCAAGGCCGCCGCGCCGAAGGCGGTCCCCCAGAGCCACAGCACGTTCGCGACGTTCCAGGCGATGATCGGCCCGAGCACTGGCTGAAGAGGGGCCAGCAAGACGCTGCTGGTCCAGGGCAAGATCAGCGCCCAGCCGCCAAAGGGG
The DNA here is from genome assembly GCA_947462115.1 of Deltaproteobacteria bacterium. Classification (GTDB taxonomy): domain Bacteria; phylum Myxococcota_A; class UBA796; order UBA796; family UBA2385; genus JAEUKK01. The sequence continues at coordinate 1,225 of CANHON010000020.1, forward strand.
AAGTTCATCTCGCGGGTGAACAGCAGCGCGTTGGGGGGCATGGCCGAGCGCGCGGTGACGCTGAGGCCCCAGAGCCCACGAATGACGTCGGTCTGCGGATCCCCGATGAAGGCATCGCTGCCGGCCACGAGGCCGGGCCACAGCATCGACACCGTGAGGCCGAGCAGCCCGAGGGCCACCCACCAGCCGTCCCGCCCGCCTGGCGCCGCCGCCCGGCTCAAGGCGAGCCGCCCGAGCTGCCCCAAGCCGGCACCTCGCCCTCGACAGGCAGCACGTCCCGAGGGATGACATGGATGGTGGCCTGGAATTTCTTCCAGCTCACCGTGCGGACCGCTGGCCAGCGCTCGGCGACCCAGGCGTCCATGGCGGGCCGCGCGGTGGCGTTGGGGTCGTAGAAGTGCTGGGCCGAGGTGGCGATGTAGCCGATGTCCCCGACGTCCCCGCACTCTTCGCCGAGCACCACGAGGCACTGGTTGTACATGCGCTCATTGGCCACCACGGGGCACACCCGCTCCGGGCAGTAGCGCAGCCCGGCCATCAGCACCGACTCCCGCACCGGGCAGGCCACCGCGCTGCCCGCCGGAAAGTTGGCCTTGAGGGCCTCGGCGAGCAGGGCCGTGCCGACCTCGTCGTCGCTGAGCGGGTAGGCGCGCCACAGCCGGCCGCGCGCATCGTGGGCCTCGTGCATGGCGAACAGCGCCACCCCAAAGGTGAGCAGCCCCACCGGCCAGCGGAGCGTGAGCCAGGACGGCGCGACCCGATCCACCGCCGGGAAGCGCAGCGCGAGCTTGACGGAGATGGCCTGCAGCAGGCGCTCCACGAGGGCCACCGGGCTCAGCAGCCCCCGCGCCAACAGCAAGGCCACGAAGGGCAGGAGGTTGGCGCCATAGCGCACCGGGGCGTTGACCGCGGCGAGGAAGGGCAGGGGGCCGAGGCAGAGCAAAAGCGGCACGCCGACGCTGAGATCGGTGAGCCAGCCAAAGCGGCCCGGCAGCAGGTGGGCCTTGGCCGGGGTCCGGGGCCGCGCGAGCCCGAGGCCCAGGCCGGTGAGCCCGAGCCAAGCGGCCACCGCCGGCGCGTCCGGCCAGGCGCGGCTCAGCCGGGGGAGGTCGAGCTCGGCGGTGGCGATCTGCACCGCCCGCTTGGCGCTCCCGGCTTCGAGACCGGCGCGCAGGCGGTCCATCGAGTCCTGGACGCTGCCAACCGAGCCCTGACCGCGGGACCCGGGGCTGATGCCGTTGGCGATGTCTTCGAGGAAGCGGCTGGTTTGGGGCACGGGGTAGATCTGCAGCAGGCCGTAGATCACGAGGCCGCCGCCGAGCAGCCAGCCCACGGTCGCCGCGAAGCCCCGCAGCGGCCCGGGCCCCGCCCGCCCGAGCAGCAAGATCAGCATCGGCAGCGCATAAGGGAGCGTCGTGTAGTGCAGGCCGGTGCTGTAGCCGACCAGCGCGCCGGCCACGGGCGCCAGCCACCACCACCGGGCGGCCGCCAGGGTGAGCAAGAAGCTCAGGCTGAGGCAGCCCGAGACCACGATGTCCACGCCAAAGCGCTGCCCCGACAGCACCAGGGGCTCGGCCGTCAGCGCGAGGCAGGCCGCGAGCAGCCCCGCCGAGCGGCTGCCGCTGAGGCGCCCGATGCCGTAGAGGCTGAGGCCCATCAGGGCGAACATCAGGCGGTTGCCGAAGTGCCCGGCCAAGGGCACCGAGGGCTCGACCTGCATCAAGGCGGCGAGCAGCAGCAGCCAGCCGGGCAGGCGGTGGTGATCGAGCTGGTCGAGCTTGTGTTCAAACAGCAGCGTGGCGTTTCGCGCCCACTCCCCGGCGTCCGGCCCGTCGAGCAGCAGGTCGCGCGGGCTTCCCCACCAGGGCGGGGGCGCGAGCTCGACCCCCTTGACCGGCAAGCCCCGCGACCATGACAAAGACAGCAGCATGATCAAAAGGATGAGCGGCACCAGCTCGGTGAGGAGGGCGGCGCCCACCCGAGCGGCCCGCTGGGCGCGGCTCGGCGGCGGCGGTGCCGGGGGGGCCTCCGGCCCGCCCTCTGCGACGTCTTTTGACTCGTTTTTTCCGGCCTCGGCCGCCGCCTCCGACCCGAGGGCCGCCGTCGCCGCCGCCGCCGTTGCGCCCTCTGCCGGCGCTGGGGCTGGCGCGCCGCTGGAGGGCGCTGACCCCGCGGAGGGCTGAGGCGCAGGGAGCGGTGGGATGGACGAGGTCAAGTCGGAACCTTCGCGGCCTACAAGGGACGGAGCCGACGACTCTCGCGGAGCCGCCTGCCGGGCCCAGTGCGGCGCGCCCGACCGTGGGCCTATCCTACCCGTCTGGGGGCCGAGGTCGGCTCCACCGATGGGCCCGAGCCGGGCGCAGCCCCTCCCTCCGGCCAAGGGCCCCTCGGCCGCGCCGCGCTTGGAGCCGGAATGTCCACCCCCACCGCCGCCCGTGCGCCGCGCGCCCTGCGCTGGCTCGCCCTGGCCTGGGGCAACCTGTTGGTGCTGCAGAGCGTCACTCTGGCGCTGCTCTCCCTGTGGCCCGCCCCGCTTCGGCCCAGCGCCGCGGCCATCGGCAGCCCGCAGAGCGACACCATCAAGCACCTCTGGACCCTGTGGTGGATGCGCGCCGAGCTCCACGGGGGCGAGCCGGGCCTGCGCACCACCCTCATCGGCTACCCCTCGGGCATCGACCTCTTTCCGATTGAGCCGCTGCAGGGCATTTTCGCGATCACCCTGCCGCTGTCGCCCACGCTGCTCTCCAACCTGCTCGCGCTGATCGACCTCAGCCTCACCGGCGTCGCGGCCGGCTGGATGGCCAGCCTGCTGTGCCCCGGCGGACCGGGAGAGCCCCGGGGCCTGCCTTTTCGACCGCGGGGCAGCGCCGCAGCGCCCAAAAGACGGCTCCCGGCGCTGGTCGCAGGGCTGCTGCTCCAAGGATCGGCCTGGGCCGCCTTCACCCTGCACGTGGGCGTCGGCGAGCTGCGGAGCGTCTGGCTGCTGCCGCTCTGCCTCGGCCTGCTGATCCGGGTGGAGCAGCAGCGGGGGCTGCTCGGGGCGCTGCGGGCGGGCGTCGGCGCCGGCCTCGGCCTCGCTGCGGCGGCGGTGTCTTGCTTCTACTACGGGCTGTTCTTGGCGATCGCGGCGGTCGTGCACAGCGTCGTCGGCTTGGTGGGGGTCGGCGGGTGGCGGCCGCGGCGCACCCTCGGCTTGGCGGCGGCGGCGGCGGTGGCGGCGGCGATCGTGATCCCCACGGCGACGGCCTTCAGCGTGAGCAGCGGCGAGCGCGGCAACCTCGTCCTGCCGGCGGTGGACGCCCGCGGCCAAGTGCGGGCGGGCTTCGACCGCGACAGCGTACAGCTCGATGATCTCATCACGCCGCGCCGCGCCGAGCGCCAGGGCTCGCCCCGCGCCCGCCGCCTGCCGGCCACCCCCGCCGACCGCCAGCGCCTCGCCTACGAGGGCGGCCGCTACCTCTCGGTCTTTGGCGTGCTGTTGCTGCTCTTCGGCCTCGCGAGCGCCCCGCGGCGGGCCGCGCCCCTGTTCGCCGTGGGCCTCGTGGGCCTCGTGCTGTCCCTCGGTCCGGTCCTGCACATCGACGGGGAGGTGATCCGCGGCGCGGACGGGGCGCCCCTCCGCCTGCCGGCCGACCCCCTGCTTCAATGGCTGGCGGGGCGCTTCGCCAACCTGCACTTCCCCGCGCGCTTCGCCGCCCTGGGCGCGCTGGCGGTCGCCGGCCTCGGGGCCCTGTCGGTGCGGCGCTGGCCCGCGACCTCCGTGGTGGCGGTCCTCTGCGTGATCAACGTGGCAGCCGAAGATCTGGTGCCCTGGCCCCGCGCCACCACCGCCCTCCCGGCCTTCGACGGCCTGCAAGCGCTGGCGACGCCGGGGCCCATGGCCGACCTCTCCTTCGCCGCGAACCCCAACGCCGAGCACCGGGCCCAGAACGTCGCGGTCCAGCTCGCGACCGGCCGGGCCACCCAGGCCGTGCCGCTGGAGCGCCTCGACGCCACCTTGGGCGCCGACCCCGGGCGCTTGCGCCGCTTGCCCCTCGTGAAGGCCCTCAGGCGGGGCGAAGCGACCGACGGCGACCTGCAGGCCCAGGCCGAGGCGATGTGGGCCGCCGGCTTCCGCGTCGCGCTGCTCACCGGCCCCGACGCCCGCGCGCCCAGCCCCGCCCGCGCGACCCTGCAGGCGGCCTGGGGGGCGCCCGTCGAGGTGCCAGGGGCCGCGCTCTGGGCGCTGCCGCCGCCCCGAGATCCCGGCGATTGATCGGCGCGCTCCGGGGCTCGGCTACCAGCCGAACAGCCCCGCCTGCACGGAGACGCCGAGCGCATCGCCCACCAGGGCCGGCGACGCCGAGAAGCTCGGCTGCGCGCCCTCGGCCCACCGCAGGCCTGGGGGCAGCCGGGGCCCCACCGGCGGGCGCAGCGCCGTGCCCTGGCCGCCCTTGCGCGCCTGCTCCCAGACCACCCCGCCGGCAAAACCCGCCGCGGTGCCCAGGAGGCCGCCGGTGGCGATGGCCGAGCCCTCCGGGGTGACGAGGCCGGCGATGAGGGAGCCGGCGGTGAGGCCCACCACGCCGCCGAGCTGCGGGCGCAGCGTGGTCGAGGGCTCCAAGGCGATCGGCGAGAAGATCGCCGCTGCCGTCAATCCCGTCACGACCTGCGAGCTGAGCGCCGTCGCGAGGGCCACCCGCTCGCCCTTCTGCGCGTCGAAGGCGAGCGGCACCATCACGCCCACCGTGGCGCCCCAGCCCGCGCCGGCGCCGAGCAGCGCCATGTCGCCGGCCTGCGGCTCGACCCACCGGGTCAGGGCCAGCAAGCCCCCGTTGAGCGCCGCGCCGCTGGTGAGCGCGAGGCCCGAGACCGGGGCCGAGCCGGCGAAGCTCGCCTCGTAGAGGGCCGACCAGCCCCAGACCATCGGCGTGCCGACCGCCACGAGGGTGCGATCGCCCGCGCCCCAAGCCTCCCGCTGGGCAAAGCCGAGCCCCGAGGCCGCGCCGACGGCGCCCATGGCCGCCGGGAGCAGCGCCTCGGCCGGGCCGCCCGCGAGCGCGTCACCGGTGAGCTGCGCGATGCCCTCGCCCCCAGCGACGCCGAGCCCGAGGCCCGCCGCCGACAGGGCCGACTGGCGCAGCGCCGGGTCGAGCAGCTCGGCCGTCAGCCCGCCCGCGGCAAAACCGAGCGCCGCGCCCAAGGCCGGGGCGCCGCTCGGCGTGAAGATGGCGCTGTTGACGTCCTGTTGGTGATGGCCCACGTAGGCGCCCCAGGCGGAGCCGAGGCCCGTGCCGACGCCCCACAGCACCGGGTCCGCCACCGAGGTCGGCGACCACACCCGCTCCAAGGCCGCCGCCGCGCCGAGCCCCACCACGGCGCCGCCCGCGTACCGGAGCGGGCTGCGGTTGTCGTGGGCGAAGCGCTCGGCGCAGGGGCCGTCGGGCGCGTAGATGTCGGCGTCTGGCGGCGCAAAGCAGTCTGGGGCCGTGAACCGGTCGACGGCCAAGCCGCCGACGAGGCCCATCACCCCGGCGGCCGACAGCGCCATCGAGTCTTGCCAGCTCGGCGGGGCGTCGCGGCGCAGGTAAGCAACGCCCGCCCCGGTCAGCACGCCGCCCATCTGCGCGAGGCCGATCCGCCGCTGCTCGATGGTCTCGCGCCGCGCGTAGCCGATGGGATCGTCGGGCGGCAGCGCGAGGCCCGAGCCGACGAGCGCGCCCACCGTGAGCCCCCACGCTGGGCCCACCTGCAAGGCCACGCCCTGATCGATGTTGAAGCCGGCCGAGCTCGCCCACATGCCGCCGAGGCTGCCGCCGATGACCGCGCCGCCGATGCCGCCGATCACGGTGGAAGGCCCGCTGTCGCTGATCCTGCCCACGCCAGCCAGGGTCACGCCCACGGTTGTCGCGCCACCCCCGGCGGTGAGGGCGATGGCGAGCGGGTCCGCCCGGTGGCTGGCCTTGCCCTTCTCGGCCAAGATCTCCGGGTAGCTCCGCCGGAGCGCCGCATCGGCTTGGCGCCGCACCGGGGTGTCGAGCGCGTCGTCGCCCGCCCAGCGCCAGAGCATCAGCCCCGCGTCGCGGCTTTTGAGTTCCTCGACCACATCAACGACCAGCAGACGATCTTGGGGCCGTTGGGCCCGCCGCACCGCCAGGGCCGCGAGCGAAGCGGCGTGCTCGGGCGGCAGCCGACCGAGCTGGCTGATCGTCGCTTGAGCGACCGGCAGGTCGGGACCGACCACCAGGGCGTGCAGGTAGGGCAGGGCGCTCTGGCCATAGGGGAACAGCGCGCCCAGCGCCTCGAGCCGCGCCGCCGCCTCGGCTTTGGGATCGACCGCCACCGCCGCGAGGGCCTCCAGCCCAACGATCCGAACGAGGCGCGACTCAAGCTCCGTCCGCTCGACGCGCGGAGCGCTGTTGGGGTCGGGCACCGACGACGGCTGGGTCGCGGCGTCCGGCGCGGCCGGCGGCGGGTCGGAGGGGTCCTGGGCGTAGAGCGCCCGGGGCGCCGCGAGGGCGAGGAGCGCGCTGCAGGTCGGGATCAATCGGGCGCGGTTCATCCACCCCTCCGGCTTGGGGTTGAAGGGTCCGCCAGCCGGGGATCCCCGGCGGGGCCGTCGGGTGCCCTATCGCGCCGGTTAGGAAGACGGGTCGGGGCGCTCCACGCGCCCGCCGAGGCCCCCTTGACAACACCGAGCCCGACCACCGCCGAAGCCCAGAGCCGCCTGCCGTCCAGCGCCGCCGCCGCCTACAACGGCCCGCCGCGCGACCATGAAGTGCAGGTGCAGGTGATCACCTTCAACGGCGCCGACATCGAAGAGCACGGGATCCTCGTCAGCCCCGAGGCGCTCCGCCAAGCCGCGATCTGGCGCCGGCCCGACCGCGTGACCTGGATGCACATCGACGGCCTGCACGACGCCAAGGTGGTCGCCGCGCTGGGCGAGACCTTCGATCTGCACGGCCTCGCCGTCGAAGACATCGTCACCCTCGACACCCGCGCCAAAGCCGACGACTACGGGCTCTCGGTGGTCATCAACATCAAGCAGCTCCGCCTCGGCAAGGGCATCCAGGGCGCGCTGACCGAAGAGCACGTCAGCCTCGTGCTCGGCGAGCGCTGGGTGCTGAGCTTTCAAGAGCTCCCGCCCGCCTTGTTCTCTGGGGTCCGCGCGCGCCTGTTGGCCAGCCGGGGTCGGCTGCGGCGACAGGGCGCCGACTACCTGCTCCACTCCCTGCTGAACGCCATTATCGACGATTATCGGGAGATCGCCGACCGCTTCGCCGACCAAGTGGACGCGGTGGAAGACTGGCCCACCGATCGCTTCGACGAGGGCCTGCCGGCGGAGGTCCACCGCCTCAAAGCCCAGCTTCAAGCCTTTCGAAGGGCGGCGCGGCCGGTTCGAGAGGCGCTCGGCGTGCTGGCCCACGCCCGCCCCGAGCTGGTGCACAAGTCCACCTTGCCCTACTACCGGGACCTGCAGACCCACATCAACGAGGTCATCGAGCTGGTGGAGAGCTTGCGCGAGCGCCTCGACGACACCCTGGACCTCCACCTCGCCCTCGCCAGCCACCGCATGAACGACACCATGCGGATCCTGACCGTCGTCACCACAATCTTCATCCCGCTGAGCTTCATCGCGGGGGTCTACGGCATGAACTTCGCCCACATGCCCGAGCTGCAGAGCCGCTGGGGGTACCCCGTGGTCTTGTCGCTGATGGCCGCGACCGCGGTCGGCTTGCTGTGGCGCTTTCGACGGGCCGGGTGGATCTGAAGCGGCGGCCGGTGCGCCCGGGCGATAGCCGCCCCGCCTGGAGGTAGCGGTGAGCCAAATGAGCCCCAACGACGCGCCGCTTCGACCCACCGTGGTCGTGATCGCCGGTGGCACCGCCAGCGGCAAGACCACCGTGGCCCGGGAGGCCGCCGCCCGCCTCGACGCGCTGCTGCTCCACCACGACCGCTACTACCACGACGTCGCCGAGCCCCGCGGCCACAACTACGACCACCCCGACGCCCTCGACACCGAGCGCCTCGTCCAGGACGTGGCCGAGCTGATGGCCCGGCGAGAGGCCGCGCTCCCGGTCTACGAATTCCGGAGCCACCGGCGCCTGCCCGAGCCGGAGCGCGTGGCCCCCCGCGAGATCATCATCGTAGAGGGCATCCTCACCCTGGCGCACCCGGCGCTCGCCGCCCTCGCCGACCTGCGGGTCTTCGTCGACGCGCCCGCCGATATTCGCTTGGCGCGCCGCATCCGACGGGACGTGGCCGAGCGTGGCCGCGACGTGATCGGCGTGCTGGACCAGTACCTCAACACGGTGCGGCCGATGCACGAGGCCCACGTCGAGCCCAGCCGCGCCTCGGCCTCCCTGGTCCTCAACGGCACCGCGCCGATCGACCTGCTGGTCGGCGTGCTCGTCGAGGCCATCACCCGCGTCCGTCCAAACCTGGGCTGAGCGGCAGCCGGCAGCACGCCGGCCTTTAGTACCGCGGGGCGGGCGCCGGCTCCGCTTTGGCCTTGGCCTTTGCGGCTTTGGCCGCGGCGCTGCCGGGGCTGATGTCGGCCTCGAGGCGCCACTCGGCGGTGCCGCCGTCGCCGTCATCAACCTTGACGACAATGGCGTAGTGGCCGCCCGGCTCGTCCTTGGAGCCTATGTAGCGCAGCACGCCGGTGCGGCCGTCCACCGTGAGCCCGGCGGGGCCGCCGCTCACCGTGTAGGTCAGCAGCTCTTGGTCGGGATCGCGGGCCTCGAGCTTGGTGCCGTCGATCTGGCTGACCAGCCGCGGATCGCTGGTGAACTCGGGCGGGGCATTGGCCACCTTGAACGTCGGCGGCGTCATTTTGCTCTCGTTGCCGTCGAGATCGCGGGCGGTGATCTCGACGCTGACCTCGTCGCCCTTGCGCAGATCGCCAGCCTTGAGGCGGTCCCGGCGCAGGGCCGGGTTGGGCCGGCCGTTGATCTGCCAAACGTACTCCAGCTCGACGAACTCGCTGTCGGGGTCGATGGCGTCGACCTTGATCCGAACCTCCTGCTGGGCAGTGGGGGCCGGGGGATCGAAGGTGGCGCTGCGGATCTGGGGCGGGCGCGCGGGCGGCGCCGGCTGCGGCGGCCCATCGGGCAGGCCCGGATCGACCGGCGGGGGCGGCGGCGGCGGGGCGACGGCGGGCGCCTCCACGACGTCACCGGTGCAGGCGACCAGCAGGGGCAGCAAAAGCAGCGCACGGACAGACACGGGGCCTCCAGAGGGCGGGACGGACGGCAGAGGCTACCCCAACAGGACGAAGGGATGCGCTGGAAATCGGATTATTCCGTTCGACAAGGCGACAGACCAGCCACAGCGGCGGCGCGGCGGGAGCGGCCTGCGCGCCCGCTCAGGGCGAGGGCGGCAGGCGGTAGACCCCCCGGTCACCCGGCCCCAGCGCCGCCTCCACCGCGGCCCGCGCCGCCTCCCCATCGCCAAAGCGGGGGAAGATCCACACCTCCTCCACGCCCGCCGCCCGGAGCTCCGCCCAAAAGGCCGGGGGTGCAGGCCGGCCGCCCGCGAGCCCGTCCAGCGCCGCCGCCCAGGGCCCGGCGCGCCGAAAGCCAAAGGGCTCCACCAACGACCGCCCGTGCACCGGCTGCAGGCTCAGCGCGCAGCGGTGCTCCATGCCGAGCAGATCGATGACGGCCCCGTCGCCCTCGGCCCGCTCGGCCGCGCGGGCGGCGTAGGGGGGCGCCGCCGGCGTCTCCCAGGTGGCGACCCGGACGTTGCCGTCGATTCGGAGCGCCGCCGCCGCCACCAAGGCGAAGGCGACCGGGCCGCGCGCCCCCCGAAGGGTCCGGCTGCGCTGCAGGCCGACCGCCAGCGCCGCGCCGAGCAAGGGGAGCGCGAAGACCGCGGCGCGGATCGGGTGGTGCAAACGACGCAGGGGCGGCAGCGCCCACTGCAGCCACGCGAGGGGGCCGACGAGGCCCGGCTCACCCGGCCGCCAGCGCAAGGTCGGGCCCACGCAGACCAGCAGGGCCACGAGGCCCGCCAGCCACAGCCACCGCGAGCGCCGCCCCCAGGCCACCAGGGGCGGCAGCAGCACCAAAAGCGGATGGGCGAGGAAGCGCTCAGGGAGGTCATCTTCGACAAAGAGCCCGGCGATCGGCAAGCTCGTGTAGCCAGCGGGCGGCAGGTTGAGGGCGGCGCCGCGGCTCAGGCTCGGCCAGAGCCAGGCGAGGTAGGGGGCGAAGACCAGCCCCAAGGCGGCGATCAGGGCAAGGGGCCGGGCCCGGCTGGGCCGGAGCACCAGCAGCAACCCCGCGACCAAAACACCGTGCCATAAGTAAAGAACGAGCTGCAGCCCCAGGAGCGCGCCCGCGGCGATCGAGCGCGCCCGCCCGCCCTGCAGCGCGAAGGCGACCGCCAGCAGCCCAGGCCAGGCCGGGAGCGAGTCGGGGCGCCCGCCTGCCAGCTCGTGCAGCGTCACCGGTGAGGCCGCCACGAGGCAGGCCGCGGCCGCCGCCAAGGCCGGGCCCGCCCCCGCCGCGCGCGCGAGGCGCTGGGCGGCCACGACGAGCAAAATAACGTGCGCCAGCATCAGCAGGCCCCAGGCCATCGCGCTGGGCGGCCCGAGCAGCCCGAGCAGCCCGAGCTGCAGCGGGTTGGGCAGCACCTCGCCCAGGGCCCCGGTGCCCTCCGGCCAGCCGAGCAGCGCGGCGATGCCCTCGCCCCGCCAGGCCCGCGCGGCCGCCCACCACCACCACCAGGCCCCCGCCACGTCGCCGTTTCGCCAAGGGTCGGCCGGTCCCCAGGGGCCGCCCTCACCGAGCTGGGCGATGGGCGCCCGCAGGCTCCAGACGAGCAGGGCCGGCCCGAGCAGCGCGGCCAGGGGGCCGAAGACGCCCCGCCGCGCCCGCAGCCCGAGCTGCGCGCTCCGCCCCCCGCTCACGCCGCCACCCCCGACCGCGCAGGGGCCGCCCCGCGGGGTGCCTCGATGGGCGCGGCGGTTTCCATGCGCGAGGCCAAGCCAGCGGCCCTCCACTCGGGGGTTCGGGACCCGAGCGCCCCTCCTGAGGTATCTTCCCGCTCTCTATTGGGCCCGCGTGGACGCGCGCCCGCACCCGGAGCCACCCATGCACCGTGTACGCCACCTGCTCCCCTTGCTGGCGCTGTTGGCCGGCTGTCCTGAACCCAAGTCCGGCGGGCCGAGCGATCCCGTCGGGGGCCCGCCCGTCCCCGGCGACGTTCCGCCCGGCGGCCCCGGCGGCCCCGGCGCGCCCAACGGCCCCCCCAACGGCGAAGGCCAGCCCGTGGACCTGCCGGCCGGCATGGCGCCCCCGCCGCCCAACGGCGTGCCCATGCTCGTCGTGGACGAGGCCAAGGCCACCGAGATCGGCGGCACGGTCAAGTGGTCGGGCGACAACGGCGTCATCCGCATCGACATCCTGCACTTCGGCGGGGCCCAAGACGGCGGCGTCATGCACGCCACCTCCTGGCCCCAGGCTGGCGAGTGGCGCATCCCCGTCAACAACGACCAGGGCAAGATCTCGCTGCACGCCTTCATCGACTTCGACGCCGACGGCCCGAGCCCCGCCGACCCCTCGGTGATCATCCAGGGCCTCGAGGTCCCCGTAAAGGGCCGCACGGACATCAATTTCGACCTCGACGAGGCCCTCAAAAACGTCGGCAAGGCGCCCGCGGTGCAGGCGCCGCCCCCGCCGCCCGAGGGCACCGACGGCCTCGCGCCCCCGGAGGCACCGGCGGGTGAGCCGGCCCCGGAGCCCGTCGCGGCCCCGGGCGAGCAGCCGCTGCCGGCGGTGGAGGGCGAAGCGGGCGAGGCCCCCGCCAAGGCCAAGACCAAAGCCAAGACCAAGGCCAAAGCCAAGACCAAGGCCAAGTCCGGCTGAGCGCAGGCGCGGCGCAGGGGGCCGCCATGTAGCGGTCGTGGGGCAGCCGATCGCCGGCTGTGCCCGCCTGGGCGTGGGCGCGCTACAAGCGGCGCCGATCCGCCGCGGAGGGCCCCATGGTCGAGCTCAAGAACATCACGCTGCAGCATGGTCCCCAGGTCGTCTTCCTGGGCGCCTCGATGAAGCTCAACCCCGGCGAGAAGGTCGGCTTGGTCGGCCCCAACGGCGCGGGCAAGTCCACCTTGTTCCGGCTGATCTTGGGCGAGCAGAAGGCCGACGAGGGCACGGTCGATCGGCCCAAGCGCCTCACGGTCGGCTGGTTTCGCCAAGACTTCGCCGACTGGACCGACCGCAGCGTGCTCGACGAGACCATCGCCGGCGCGGGCGACGTCGCGGCCCTCGGCGCCGAGCTGGCCCTGCTCGAAGAGCGCCTCGGTGACGTCGATGCCGCAGACTACGACGAGGTCATCGACCGCTATGGAGACGTCCAGAGCCGCTTCGCCGCGGGCGGCGGCTACGACCTAGAGGCGCGGGCCGCGGCCATCCTCGCGGGCCTCGGCTTCCGTCAAGAAGAGCTCGGCGGAAAGCTCGGCGCGCTGTCCGGCGGCTGGCGCATGCGCGTTCAGCTCGCCCGCCTGCTGCTCGCCCGGCCCGAGCTGCTGCTGCTCGACGAGCCCACCAACTACCTCGACATCGAGAGCATCGTCTGGCTCGAGGGCTGGCTGCGCGACTACCCCGGCACCGTGCTGCTCACCTGCCACGACCGCGACGTCATGAACCGCGTGGTCAAGCGCGTCATCGAGATCGACGGCGGCGTGATGCGGTCCTACACCGGCGACTACGACGCCTACGAGAAGGCCCGGGCCCTCGACGCGGCGCAGCGGGAGGCCGAGTACCTCAAGCAGCAGGCGATGCTGGCCAAGGAGCTGCGCTTCATCGAGCGCTTCAAGGCCCAGCCCAGCAAGGCGAGCCAAGTGCAGAGCCGGGCCAAGAAGGTCGACAAGATCGAAAAGGTCGAGCCTCCGGTTCGTTTCGTCGAGCGCCGCTTCACCTTCCGCCGCATCGAGCGCAGCGGCGACGAGGTCATCAAGGTCCGGGGCGTCTCCAAAAGCTACGGCGACCGCGCCATTCACCGCGGCCTCGACCTGCTGGTGCGCCGCGGCGAGCGCTGGGCCATCATGGGCGAGAACGGCGCCGGCAAGACCACGCTGCTCAAGATGATGGCCGGTGCCCTGCGCCCCGACCACGGCGAGGTCGGCCTCGGGGCCAACGTCGGCCTCGGCTACTTCGCCCAGCACCAGGCCGAGCAGCTCGACGACCGCCGCAGCATTTTGGAGGAGCTGGAGGCCCACGCGCCGGCGGCGGGCCGCGGTGTGATCATGGCACTGGCCGGCGCCTTCGGCTTCTCCCAGGACGAGGTCGAGAAGAGCATCTCGGTGCTCTCCGGCGGCGAGCGGAGCCGGCTGGTGCTGGCCAAGCTGCTCTACAACGCGCCCAACCTGCTGGTGCTCGACGAGCCCACCAACCACCTCGACCTCACCACCAAGCGCGCGCTGATCACCGCCCTGCGCGAGTACGAGGGCACCGTGGTCTTTGTCAGCCACGACCGCGCCTTCTTGCGTGCGCTGGCCACCCGGGTCGTCGAGCTCGGCGGGGACGACCCCCGGGTCTACGAGGGCAGCTACGACGACTACGTGCAGGTCACCGGCCGCGAGGCCCCCGGCCTCCGCCAGATCGACACGGCCACGCTGCGGGCCTGAGCCCAGGGAGCAAAAATGAGCGTCTGGATGGGCTTACGCCTGCTGAAGTGGATCGGCTTGGCGCTCTACGGGGCGGGCCTCGTCGGCGCCCTCACCGGCGAGACCCCCCAAGCCCGCGCCAAGGCCGTGCATCGCTGGGCCACCCTGGGCTTCGTCGCCCTGTGGGTCAGCGGCTGGGGCCTCGCGCGGCTCAGCGGCATCAGCACCGGCAGCACGTGGATCTCCGCCTCCATGCTGCTCTCTCTGCTGGCGATGCAGCTGCTGGTCTGGGCCACCGAGCAGCTCAGCCCGGAGATCGCCAAGGCCCCCGGCCGCAAGTGGGCCGCCCGGGTCGCCCTGGTGCTGTCGCTCGTGCTCACGGGCCTGATGGTCGCCAGGCCCGGGAATCGACCGGCATCTTCGCCCTATGTCGAGGTGGCCCCATGAGCCCGACGCCCCCGATGAGCCCCACCCTGCGCTGGTTCGTCCAGGTCGCCCGGGTCGAGGGCCTGACCGTGCTGCTGCTGTTCGGCCTCGGCATGCCCCTGAAGTACGGCCTGGGCATCAAAGAGCCCCTGGCCTGGATCGGATGGATCCACGGCGTCATGGTCTTCCTCTACCTGATCGCCCTGGGGAGCGCCTCGCGGGTCGAGGCCTGGAGCTGGGGCCGCACCCTGCTCGGCTTCCTCGTCTCGCTGGTGCCCTTCGGCACCTTCTGGTTCGAGCGCAGCCTGCGCCCCGCCAAGAAGTAGGCGACCGGCGACCGGGCCCCTCAGCCGCAGCGCGATCCGCCCGGCCGGAGCCCAGCGAGCAGGTCGAGGACAGTGTGCCGCAGGACGTCTTGGTTGACCCGACCGTAGAGCACCGCCCGGCCGCCGTCGAAGACCCAGCTCGGCGAGCCCTGCAGGTGGCTGCGCTGCCGGACCTCCTCGTCCTCGGCCATCCAGGCGAGGCCGAGCCCGGTGTCGAGCTGGCGCTCGAGCTGGGCGACGTCCAGGCCCAGGCCCTCGGCCCGCTGCAGCTGCACTTTGCGGTGGCTGGTGTCCAACCGATGAACGAAGAAGGCCTCCCGCAAGTCTTTTTGGAAGGCAGCGCCCGCGCCCTCGGGCTGGAGGCCCGCGGCCTCGTCGGCGAAGACCCCCTTGATGGCCGCGCCCGCCGCCCACGAGGAGCTCGGTCGGACCACCTCCCAGCAGGTCCCGTCCACCTCCGGGTGGCCATGCTCGGCGGCCACCTTGGCGGTGGCGGCCACCCGACCGGCCGTGCCCCCCGCCGCCCAGGCCCCCGCGCTGAAGCGATGCGGGATGCTGCCGAAGACGGGAATGACGTGGTAGTCAACATCCAGGAGCCCAGCGTGGAGCTGCAGCAGGGCCTCGAGCGGGCGCTGCGCCACATAGGCCCAGATGCAGTAGGGGTCGCTCCAGTAGGCGAAGCGGAGGCGGGGGGCCGCGGGTTCGGCGCTCATGGGGGCTCCTTGAAGTGCCGCGCGACCTAAACGGCGGGGCCCGGCCTCGCCGCTGACCGCGATCAGCCGCCGGGGCCGACCCCGCGATAGTCCGGGCCGACGGAGGGCCGATGACCCGAGGCGTGATGACCCCAGGCCCCAGGACCCTCGTCGGGTGGCTGTGGCTGTTGGCAGGAGCGGCCTCCGCGGCCGAGCCCCCCTCGCCCAAGCTGGAGCCGCCCGTGGCGCAGCCGGAGGCCGAGCCGCCCCCGCCGCCCGCGGCGACGCCCCCAGCGCCGCCCCCGCCGCCGCCGCGCCCGCCGCTGACCGGCCGAGGAGCTGCCAAAGAGATCAAAGGGTTGACGGCCCTGCTGCGCGAAGCCCACCCCCGCCTCGACGCCTACGAGCCCAAGGGCGCCTTGGAGCGCCGCGCGCGCCGGATCGCCCGAGAGCTCCGGCGCACCCGCGCACCCACCCAGCTCCGCTATGGCCAGGCGCTCCACGGGCTGCTGGCCCCGATCGGCGACGCGCACATCGCGGTCTCTTTGCCGATCTACGGCGACAAGCAGGTCGAGCTGCAGCTCCTGCCGCTGTTCATCGTCGAGGTCGCCGAAGGGGTGGCCATCGACGCCGGGCCCCCCGGCCTGCCGGCAGGCGCGCTGCTCCTCGCCATCGACGACCAGCCCATCGGTCCGCTCATCGACCGGCTCAGCGCCCTGGCCCTGGTCGACGGCCGCGACCCGGCGGCGGCGCGCTTCGACGTCGCGCGCGACCTGCCCCGCTACTACGCGCTGGAGTTCGGCATGAAGGAGCGCTACCGCCTGCGCTACCTCCACGAGGGCGCCGAGGTCGAGGTCGAGGTGCCCGCGGGCGGCCGCGAGGACGTGGCGCCGCTGCGCGCCCGCCGCTTGTCTGCGGCCTGGAGCGCGCCCCAGGGCCCGCCGCCGCCGCGCCCCGCGCTCTACCAGAACAGCGATGAGATCGACGTGATCGCCGTTCACAGCATGGGCGCCCAAGACCTCGCCGCTTGGCAGACCGCCGCCTACCTCGCCCTCGCCGAGGTTGACCCGGCCGCGCCCCTTTTGCTCGACCTGCGGGGCAACCCCGGCGGCATGCGCCCCAACGCCAACGCCTTCCTCGACCCGCTGGTGCCCGGCCCGCCCACCCCCGAGTGGAAGTGGATGCGCGGGCGGGTGCAGCGCGACCCCGTCGCCAAGCACGGGGCGCTGCTGTGGCCGGCCGGCTCCCCCAACGAGCGGCTGCAGGGCGGCCCCTTCGAGAAGGACGGCGAAGGCTGGCGTTTTGAGGGCGATCCGATGCTCCCCCGCGAGGACGCCGGCGCGCCGGAGCACCCCGGACCGGTCCTGCTCCTGGTCGATGCGGGCACCGGCAGCGCCGCCAACGGCCTCGCGCTCGCGCTCAAGGTGGCGCGGCCCGAGGTCCGCCTCGTCGGCCACAGCCTGGGCGGGGCCTGCGACCGCCACAACGGCGAGCTCCCCGCGCTGTTCGTCGGCGACAATAGCGGCGTGGCCGTCATTTTCAGCTTGATCGAGGCCGAGCACGTCCGCCCCGACACCTGCACCCCCGGGCGAGGCCTTCAGCCCGACGTGCCGGTCGCCCCGACCCTGATCCAGCTCATGTCCGGCCGAGATCCGTGGATGGAGGCGGCCAAAGCCGAGGTCGATCGGCTGCTGCTCGCCGCGCCGCACCCCACCGCCCCGCCGCCCACCGAGCCGCCCCGGGAATAGGGGGCGCCGACTGAGGAGGGCCGATGCCCCAAGACCCCCGCGCGCCCGCCGGCGACTTTTGGACCCGCGTGCGCGCCCTCCCCACGCTCGGCCTCGGCGTGAGCACCGAGTACGGCGCCGCCGCCGCCCCGGGCGCCCTCGACCCGCGCGCCCTTCGCTTGGCGCACGGCTGCGCCGACTTTCTCGAGGTGGGCGTCGAGCTCAGCCGCGGCCTCGACCCGGCGGCCTTGGCCTGGGCGGCCGAGGGCTGGCCCACGACCTACCACTTCCTCGACGTGAACCTCGATGACCCCGCCGATCTCGACGAGGGCTGGCTCAGCGGCCTGCGGGCGCTCACCGCCCAGCTCCGTCCGGCCTGGCTGTGCGGCGACGCCGGGCTGTGGCACTTTGGGCGGCGGGACAGGGGCCACATGCTGCTGCTGCCGCCGATCCTCATCCCCGAGGCCATCGCCCCGATGGCGGCGGGGCTCCGGGCCCTCCGCGCGGCCACCGGCCTCGAGGTGCTGCCCGAGAACCCGCCTGGGGCCGCTTTTGTCGGACCGATGCACCTGCTGGACTTCTTCGGGCAGCTGGCCGAGGCCGCCGACACCGGGCTGTTGATCGACTGCGCGCACCTGTGGATGTTCCAGCGGGCCCGCGGGCTGCACCCGCTCGAGGCCCTCGACCGCCTGCCGCTCGACCGGGTGATCGAGCTGCACATCGCCGGCGGCCGGCCGACCGAGCACGAGGGCCTCGACCTCATCGAGGACGACCACGGCATCGAGGTCCTGCCCGAGACCTGGCAGATCGCCGAGCACATTGCTGCGCGGGCGCCGAACCTCAAGGCGGTGATCATCGAGTGCGAGCGCAACTCCATCGAGGCCGCGCTGCCCCTCTACGCCGAGTGCCGGGCCCGCCTCGGCGCGCACCTGCCGCGCGCGGAGGCCCCATGAGCCGACCGGCCGACCAAAGCAGCGCACCAGACGCCATTGTCGCGGCGGCCGGCGCCCGGGTGATGGCCCTGCACCGCTGGATCGTGCGCCTCACCATCGACCCTGCGCTCGTGGATGCGGTGCACAGCGGGGCGCCCATCGAGGGCCTCCAGGACGAGGACCGGGCCCTGCTGCGGGCCGTCGATCCGCGGGCATGGGGCGTCGATGTGCACCGGCGGGCCCGCTTCGTCACGACCGTGCTCGAAGAGTGCCCGGTCATCGGCGCGCTGCTCGGCCCCGAGGCCATTGACGGCTGGATCGGCGGTCCTGGATTCGCGGCCGCCTTGGCGCCCGGGGGCTCGCTGTGCCTCGCGGCGGCCGAGGCCCTGGCCCCCGCCGCGGGCCCCCTCGGCGAGCTGGAGCGACGCCTCTGCGCTGCCCGGAGACCGGCGCCGCCTGTGGGGCGCGGGATCAGCCTAAACAGCGGTGTCGACGCCTTTTTCGCCCCAGCCGGCACCTTGGCCGCCTTCGCCGCGGCGCGCGCGCGACTGGGTCCGGCGCCGCTGCGCACCCTCATCGAAGACGGCCTGCGGCTGCGGGCGCCAGCGGTCGGCCCCGGCGAGGAGGCCTTGTTGATCTCGGCAGACGACCGAGGTCAGCCCGGCGTCTCCCACGGCAGCCCCGCCCTGGTGCGGCTGCTCGACGCCAGCCGAAGCCCGGCCCCCCGGGCCGCGGTGCTGTCGCGGGCGAGGAAGCTCGGCGCCGGCAGCGGGGCGGCGGAGCTCATCGACGCGCTGCTCGGGGAGGGCCTGCTCTGCGCGCGCTGAACGGACCGGCCGCTCAGAACTGGTACATCAGCTCCACCCCGGCCTGCGGGCGAACCACGAGGGCCTGCGCGCGGGCCTCGGGGGCGTAGGTGTTGAAAATGAAGGCCTTGCCGGAGAAGCGCACGCCGATCTTGTCGTAGCGCAGCAGCAGATCTCCGCCGCCGAGCAGCGAGGCCTCCGACACGGTGAGGACCCCGCCGGTCGGGGCCTCCTGCGAGGAGTCGGCCGCCCAGACCACGCCGAAGCCGCCCCGGCCGATGAGGTCCCAGTTGAAGCCGTCGCCGTAGCGGTGGGGCACCCGAATGCCGGGCGCCACGTAGACGCCGTGCCGCAGCGAGTAGAAGGTCTTGGGATCGTCCTTTTGGGGATCGACCTGGATCCGCACCGGCTCATCGGCGCTCACAAACACGCCGGCGTCCACGTGGATCAGGCGGGTGAGGCGCGAGTCGAGCCCGGCCATGGCGCCGAAATTGGCGGTGCCATCGGCCGCCGAGACGCCGGCGTGGATGCGGTTAAGCGGGTCCATGGGCGCGCGCCCCGCGAGGCCCGTGGCTGGGGCCGCGAGCCCGGCCACCGCCAACAGCAGGGCCCATCCGGTCTGTACCGCCTTTCGCATCCTGTCCTCCTGCTCGGCAAGCGACCGCATCCGGGCCGGCTCCACCGAACGTCTCAACCCTATCCCACTGAACGGGCCACGCGCTGCCTTCAGCGCTGCCCGATGGCGCCAAGCCGACCAGGGCGAGGCGGCTTCGGCGCCGCCCTTAGCCGGGCTGGGCACCGAGCAGCGCGGCGCCCACCGAAGACAACCCATTGAGATCATGGACCTCTTCGGGCATCCGAGGCACGCTCCACAAGGACTGGCCCCCGCGCATGTGACCGCGCACCTCGCGCACGAGCAGCTCTTCGTGCTCCGACAGCTCGCGCAGCCGCCGATGGGCCGCGCCCAGGCGGGCCAGCAGGCTTCGAGCGGTGGGGCCGGAGAGCTCCGACGCGCTCGCCGTCGCCACCGCGCCCAGCTCCGCCTCGGCCGAGACCTCGACCCCCCGCGCCACGTGCCGCTGGTTCACGATCACGCCGGGGTTGGGCATGCGCCGCTTCGCGAGCTCATCGAGGAAGAAGGCCGCGACCTCGAGCGAGGGCCCGTTGGGCGCGCAGACGACCAAGAAGGCCGTGGCCGACTGGTCGAAGAACATGCGCTCGACCGCCTCTTGGCGCTCCCGGAAGCCGTCGTACAGATCCCGAAAATGGTTGAAGTACTCCGAGAGATCGTCGAGGAACTCCGAGCCGAAGATGTGGCTCAGCAGCCGGAAGATCACGGCGCTCGTGCCCGACAGCAGCCGCCCGAAGACGCGCTCCTTGTCGTAGGGCTCAAGGAACCACTTCATCACGCGCCGATCGAGGAAGCGCGCCAGCCGACCCGGGGCCTCCAAGAAGTCGAGGGCGTTTTTGACCGGCGGCGTGTCGAGCACCACGAGGTCGTAGCGGCCGCCGATGACGACGTCGTGCAGCTTCTCGGTGGCCATGTAGTCCTGGCTGCCCGAGATGTTGTCGGCGGTCGCCCGGTAGATGCGGTTGTTGAGGATGG
Organism: Deltaproteobacteria bacterium; assembly: GCA_947462115.1. Lineage (GTDB taxonomy): Bacteria > Myxococcota_A > UBA796 > UBA796 > UBA2385 > JAEUKK01. The sequence goes on from CANHON010000020.1 coordinate 21,331, forward strand.
CCTCGCGGCGCACCTCGTCGGGGGCGATCTGCTGGATGAGGTCGTCGAAGGTCTTTTTGTTGTCGAGCATCATCGCCCAGAGCTCGCCCTTGACCCCGGGCAAGCTGCTGAGATCAATCTGCAGCTCGTCATTCCCGAAGCGGGACAGCCCCAGCGAGTTGGCCAAGCGCCGCGCCGGGTCGATGGTGAGCACGAGCACCTTGCGACCAGCGACGGCGGCCTGGAGCGCGATCGCGGCGGCGGTGGTCGTCTTTCCGACGCCGCCCGAGCCCACGCAGACGACGAGCCGCTTGCCGTCGATCACCTCGGCTAGGTTGCGGGCGCTCATCGGCTCGACTCCTTGAGGGAGAGCCGCTGGAGCGCGGCCGTCATCTGCTGCACCACCCGCTGCGGCCCGCCTGCGCCGCCGCCCAGCGCGCCCAAGCGGGCAAAGCTGACGA
>CANHON010000021.1 GCA_947462115.1 Deltaproteobacteria bacterium
ATCTGCGCGACCTCTACGGCGACCGCCTCCCCGACGAGGCCGAGCTCGGCCCGGACCCCCTCGCTGGGGAGGACCCCGATGGGGAGGACCCCGAAGGGGAGGATCCCGAGGTGCCGGCGGCCGAAGCAGAGGGGGCGCCCGCCGCGCGGCCAGGCGTCGCCCCCGGTCCTTCCGAGGGCGCTTCGGCGGAGCCGAAGCCCGACGAGCCGCCGTCGCCGCCGACCGGCACCACCCGCGGCCGCAAGCACCTCGGCCTCGTGCGCCGGCCGCCCGTGGACCCCAGCTAGGCGACCGCGCCGCGCCCTTCGCCGGCGCCCGCGTCGCCCTCGCATCGCCTTTTTCATCGCCCCTTTCCCAGAGCCGTCACCGGCGGGAGCGGGCCCTTCAGCGGGCGCGGGCTTAGGCACCGGACGCCCGAATTCGCTCGCCCGGGAGGGCCAGCTCAGGAGCCCACCGTGGCCAACGTCCCCGAATCTTCCCGCATCCGCCTCGCCAAAGCCATCGCCAAGACTGGCCGCGCCAGCCGCCGTGAGGCCGAGCGCCTCATCGAAGACGGCCTGGTCAGCGTCAACGGCCACCCCGTCCTGACGCCCGCCTTCCTCGTCGACCCCTCAACCGACCGCGTGCAGGTCGAGGGCGAGGCCCTGCCCCCGCAGCCCCGCACGGCATGGTTCGTGCTCTACAAGCCCCGCGGCTACCTCACCACCATGGATGACCCGCAGGGCCGCCGCACCGTGATGGAGCTCATCGCCCACCTGCCCGAGCTCGGGCTGCGGCCGGTGGGGCGCCTGGACTTCGACACCGAAGGCGTGCTGCTGTTCACCAATGACGGCGAGATGGCCAACGCGCTGACCCACCCGAGCAAGGGCGTGCCCAAGCGCTACCTCGCCAAGGTGTGGAAGCGCCCCGACGAGAAGAAGCTCGGCCGGCTCGCCAACGGCGTCAACCTCGACGACGGCCGCACCCAGCCCTGCAAGGTGCGGGTGGTCAAGGAGACCGACGAGGGCGGCAACTGTTGGGTGGAGATCACCGTCACCGAGGGGCGCAACCGCTTGATCCGCCGCATGTTTGAGGCGGTGGGCCACCCCGTCAGCAAGCTGCGGCGCGAGAGCTTCGGTACGGTGTCGATCCGCGGCCTGGAGCGCGGCCAGCTCCGCACCCTGTCCTCCGACGAGGTCGATCGCCTAGAAGACCTCGCCGAGGGCCGCAAGCCCGAACAGGCGGGCCACGGCACCAAGTACAAGAAGGGCTTCGCGCTGCCCAAGCCCAAGGCCAACCGGCCCTTGTCCCGGAAGAAGGCGGCGAACGCCCGGCGCCTCACCGTCAAGCCCAAGGCCCCGAGCGGCGGCAGCAAGGGCTGAGCCCACGGGGCGGCGCCTCCCAAACGGCGTCGTCTGAACTGCCCGACAAAGCTGTTGGAATCCCCAGACGGTTCTGTTTGGAGCTTTAGTCAGCCTTGTCGGGCGCTGCGCCGGCCCCCGCTGGGCTGGGCGTGTAGCCGAGCAGCCGCAGGGCCTCCGCCTCTTCCGGGCTTCCGGGGGTGGGCACCGGCGGCAGATCGGCGAGCAGGGCGGCGGCCGCCTCGACCCCCACGGGCGGCGCGCCCTCGACCGCCAGCCCGAGGCCGGGGCGGCTCCGAACCCGGCCCGCCGGGCCGATGATCACCCGGTCCCGCCCCTGCAGGCCGGGGGGGCTGCAGCCGGGCGCGCAGGCCGGCTCGCACAGCCCGCTCTCGGCGATGATGTAGGGTCGAGGCGGTGGATCCTCGCCCGCGAGCAGGGCCGGCACGTCCGCCAAGCTCCGCAGCCCGTCGTCCACCCGCGGGGCCCGGCCGGGCGCCCAGCGCAGCAGCGGCACCCGCAGCACCGCCTCGCTGGCGGAGCGCTCGTGCTGCCGCCCGCAGGTCTCCTCGAGGAGCACCTCGCCGTGATCGGCGGCCACCACGATGGTCGCGCCCCGTGCCCGCAGCGCCTGGATCAGCGGCTCCAGCAGCGCGTCGGCCCGCCGGACCTCCTCGGCGTAGCGCTCCGGGTCGGTCTGGCCCTCGCCGACATAGGGCCCGTGGGGCTCGTAGAGGTGCACCCACAGCAGGCCGCCCTCGGTCGGCGCGTGGGCCCCGAGCCAGTCGGTCGCGCCGGCCACCGCGGCCTCGCCGGGGCGCTCGCCGGACTCTGGCGCATCGAAGCGACGAAACCCCCGGCTGAGGCCCCCGTTTGGCCCGGCTGGGTAGGCGGAGACGAAGGCGGCGGAGTCCCAGTCGGGGTGGGCCTCGGCCAGGGTCTGGACCGCCGGAGATAGGCTGTAGCCGTGGTGGTTGTTGGCCTCCATCCCGTGCTCCCAGGGCATGCGGCCGGTGAGCATCGTGGCGTGGCTCGGGCTCGTGAGGCCGATGGGGGTGTAGGCGGAGGTGTAGCGCTCGCCGTCGGCCGCCAGCGCCCACAGGGCGGGGCTGCGGTCGGCGGTCCAGTGGTCGGCGCGCCAGGTGTCGAGCGTGATGAGCGCCCAGAGCGGCGCAGGCGGCGCCTCCCCATCGGCGCGGCAGCCGGCGCCGAGCAGCGCGCCGAAGCGCAGGGCGCGGACGAGGGCCCGGCCGGCGGGGCTGAGGGCGGGTTGGACGCGGCGCAGGGGGCCTCCTGCCCCGGCGCGCCGAGGCCTCGGGAGGATAACGGGGAAGCGCGGCCCTCGGCTGCTGGAGGGCGGATGGTGCAGCGGTCGGCAGCGCTGGGATCGGGCGGCCCCGGTCCGCTGGAGCGCCTGATGGGCGCGCGCTTCGACGGGGTGCCCCGGCGCCCCGAGGTGGACGGCCGAGGCCAAGGCGCTGTCCCTGGCGTCTTTCTCGTCGGCGACCTGCTGGACGCCCCGCTGATCAAGACCGCGATGCTCCGCGGCGAGGCCCTCGGGCGCGCGCTGGCGACCGAGCTGGCGGCCGAGCGCTCGGTCGGCGGCGCCCCCGACCTGCTCGACGTGCTCATCGTCGGCGCGGGCCCGGCCGGCGCCTCGGTGGCCTTGGCCCTGCAGGGGCAGGGCCTCGCGGTGGCCCTGGTCGATCAAGAGGAGCCCTTCGCGTCGATCGCCGCTTTTCCGGCCGGCAAGGTGCTCTACGCTGAGCCGGTCGGCGGCCCCGCGCCCCTCCTCCCCTTCGAGGACGGCAGCAAAGACGCGCTCGTGCTCCGGTGGTTGGCGGCGCTGGCAGAAGCGGGGGTGGCCGTCGGATCAGGCCAGCGTCTGACCGGGCTCCGTCGCCAGAATGGCCTGCTGGAGGTTGATCTGGAGACGAGCGCCGGGGCGGTGCGCCGGGTGGCGCGGCGGGTGGTCCTGGCCCTCGGCAAGCGTGGCCAGCCGCGGACCCTGGCGCTCCCCGGCGTCCACGCCCGCACCCGCCTCGACGATCCGGCGGCCCACCGGGGCCAAGCCTGCCTCGTGGTCGGCGGCGGCGACTCGGCGGTCGAGGCGGCGGTGGCCCTAGCGGAGGCCGGTGCCTTGGTGCAGCTCATCGTGCGGGGCGCGGGCCTAGACCGGGCGCGGCCGCGCAACCAGGCCCGGGCCGCCGAAGCGGTGCGGGGCGGCGCGCTCCAGGTCCACACCCACGCCGAGGTGGTGGGACTGACCGGGGCCGAGGCGGTGGTGCGGGTCGGCAACGAAACCCGCCGGCTGCCGGCGGCCCAGGTGTTTGCCCTGATGGGCGCCGATCCGCCGGTGGCGCTGCTGCGGCGCATCGGCCTGCGCATGGAGGGCGACGCCTCGGTGGCCCGGGCCGCCTGGGTGCTCGGCTTCTTGGCCCTGGTCTGGTGCTTCTATGTGCTCAAGGGCGGCCTTCAGCTCTTCCCCTTCGGCCCCGCGGATCCGCTCGCGGGCGCGGCCGAGGCCCTGAAGGTCGATCTGGGCTTCCGGGAGGTCGGGGCTGGATTTTGGGGCACCGCGATCTACAGCGCCCTCATCGTCGGCTTTGGGATCCGGGCCCACCGGCGGGCCACCAACGAGGAGCAGCGGGCCCGCTTCCGCTCGTTGATGGGCTTTCAGCTGGTGTTTTTGTTCGGCATCCCCGAGCTGCTCGCGCCGCTGCTCATCGAGCGACCCTGGAAGCTCTACGCGCTGAGCGTGCCTTGGCCGCTGAGCCTGTGGTCCTTGGTGGACGCGCCGGGCTGGGCCAACGGCAGCCTCGGCGCCGCGCTCGGCTGGCTGGGCGTGGGCGCGCTGAGCAGCTTCGTGCTGATCCCCTGGTATGTTCGGCGCAATGGCCAAGCCTTCTGCTCTCACCTCTGCGGCTGCGGGGGCCTCGCCGAGACCCTCGGCGACCTGTGGCGGGACCGCGCGCCCCGGGGGGCGCCGAGCCGCACGGCGGAGTGGGCCGGTCGGGTGGTGCTGCTGCTCGCGATCCCCACCACCCTGCTCATCCTGGCCGACGCCTGGGGGCTCATCAGCGGCGGCGCCCTCGGCAGCGCCAAGGCCTTCGCCCAGCGGTGGTATGGGCTGATGGTGGATTTTGGGCTCGCGAGCTTGCTCGGGGTCGCGGCCTATCCAGTGCTCGGGAATCGTGCTTGGTGCCGGTTTTTCTGCCCGCTGCGCGCTTACATGGAGGTGCTGGCCAAGCGCTTCGCCCGGCCGCAGATCGTGGCGGACAGCCGCTGCATCGGCTGCGGCGACTGCACCCGGGCCTGTCAGATGGGCATCGAGGTCCAGCGCTTCGCCCAAACCGAGACGCCGCTGCACAACGGCAACAGCGCCTGCATCCAGTGCGGGGTCTGCGTCGCGGTCTGCCCGATGGACGTGCTGCGCCTGGAGCCCAGCCGGCCGGTCGAGGCCCACACCGGCGGCCTGCGGGCGGCGCTCAGCCCGCCGCGTCCGCCCTGGGAGCGCGGGGGCGCCGCATGAGGGCGTGCCGCGGGCGCGGGGCCGCCGTCGCCGAGGCCCTCGCCCCGGCCCTCGCCTTGGCTGGCGCCCTGTGCCTCTCGGGCTTTGGTTCGCGGGTCGCCTTCGGCGGCGAGCCCTTCGATCCAACGATCTTGTTGGCCCGCTCCGGAGACGGAGACGGGGGCGATACAACGCTCATGTATTTTCCAGCCGACGATGCTGTTTGGGGCCAAGGCGCCCTCCCGGCGGGCCTGCGGTCGGTCGGCCTGCAGTCGCTGGGCCAGGGGGGCGCCGGCTGGCAGGCGGTGCGCGGTCCGCGTGGCGCGACGGCGGAGTGGGCGGCCCTGGCGGCCGGGGGGCGGCTGCGTCGGCCGTGGCCCGTCCGCGTGAAAGACGCGCCCGAGACCCTGGACATCCCGGACCTGCGCGAGGACACCCGCGCGGCGCCCTACCGAGCGGCGGGCCTCGACGGGCGCGGGGTGACGGTGGCGGTCATCGATCTGGGCTTCGCCGGCCTCGACGCGCTGCCGGAGGCGCGCCGGCCGCGGCGGCTCCTGCCGGTCCCTGGGCTCAGCCTGCGCGAAGAGGGCCTCGCCGACGTTGATCACGGCACCGCCGTGGTGGAGGTCCTCGCTGGCCTCGCCCCGGAGATCACCGTCTGGACCGCGGCGGTGAGCGACGAAGCGCAGCTGCTGGAGGCCATGGCGGCGCTGCTTCCGCTGCAGCCCGCCGTGGTGGTGGCCGCCATCGGCTTTGACAACCAGTGGCCGGCCGACGGCACGAGCCCGGTTTCGGCGGCGGTGAGCGCCTTTGTCGAGGAGACCGGCGCCCAGTGGGTGGCCGCGGCCGGCAATGAGCACGGCCGGTACCGTTGGGGCACGCTCACCGACGCCGACGGGGACGGGCGCCTCGAGATCGGCGGGCTGGAGGGCGTCTTGATCAACACCCGCGAGGGCGCGGCAGAGGTGCGCCTGCGGTGGATGGAGCCGATGGGCCGGGCCGAGCTGGACTTCGGCGTGGCGCTGGAGACCTTGGACGGCCTGCCCTGCGCCGCCTCCGACACCCCGCAGGACGGTCGGGCAGATCCGGTGGATGAGGTCCGTGCACCCTGCCCCGGTTCCATGGCCTGGGCGGTGCCTGTATGGGCGGGCGAGGGGCCGGTCCCGCCGATCGAGGCGGCGCTCTATGCTCCCGACGGCGTCGTTTTCGGGGAGGAGACCGAGGGCCGGGAGCTCACCCTGCCGGCCGACGCCCGCGGCGCCTTGGCGGTGGGGGCCTGCCGGTGGCGCGCGGACGGGGCGGCGGTCACGGCGGGCGCGTGGGTGCCCCGGGCCTACAGCTCGCGGGGGCCGACAGAGGACGGGCGGCCGGCGCCCCAGCTCTGCGCCCCCGATGGCTTGGAGCTGAACAGCGTAGATGGGGGCTTTTTCGGCACGTCCGGCTCTGCGCCGGTGGTCGCCGGTCTGCTCGCCTTGGCCCTGGACGGCCGTCGCCGGGCCGACCCCCTCGAGGCCATCGCGCCGCTGGATCTGGGCGCGGCGGGCCAGGACACCGCGAGCGGCGAGGGGCTGGCGCGGCTCGGGCCCCCGCCTTGCGCCTGCGCCCACGCCGGCGGAGATCGCGGTGCCCGCGCTGGGATCGCCCTCTGGGTCGCGATCCTCGGGCTGCACCTGCACCGGCGGCGCCGCGCCCTGGCATCATGCGCGGGTCGGGGGCCCCATCGGTCGTCGGCCCGGGACCCCCTTGAGCAGCGCCGAACCTCTGCCGCCCTCTGATCTTCCGGTCGCTCCGCCGGCCTTCCTCGGTCCGCTGCTCGACGCCGAGGCGCTGGCCGAGGCCGCCCGGGTGCCCGGCGCCAGCCACAGCTTCCTCAAGCAGCTCGCCACCGCCGATCCCGCCACGGGGGCCCTCGTGCGCCTGCAGCGGATGCTCGACGGGCTCCGGCCGGGGCTGCCCGAGGGGCTGGGCCAGCGGTGGGCCCGCCTGCTGCCCTCGCTGGACAACCGGCGGTTTTTTCAGGCGGTCGCCGAGGCGACGGCGCTGGAGGCGCTGCGCGGGGCGGGCCTGGGCCCGGTGGGCCTGCGCTGGCCAGAGGCGGCCATCGGCCTCGCGGATCGGGGCGCGGGCGGCGGTCCGGCGACGGGCCCGGCGGCGCTGGAGCTCGTGGTGCTCGGCTTGGTGCGGGGCGCGCGGCCCGAGCCGGACGCCGAGCAGATCGCCCGCCTGGTCGCTGCCCTCGACCGGGTGGGCTCGCGGTCGCGGATCTGCTTGTTGGTGCGCCGGTGGCTGCCGCATGACTTTGACCCGGAGCCGGTTCGGCGGGCGGTCGAGCTGTGGCTGCGCGAGGTCGACCGGGGCGGCTGGGACGGTCGGTACGCTGCCTATGACGATGAGCACGTCAGCTTGGAGTTTGCCCTCACCGGCGAGCAGCGGGCCGCGCGGGCCGGGGCCGTCTGTTTTGCGCTGGCCCCCGCCGAGGGCCACAAGACCCTGGACGCCGTGATGGCCGAGGTCCTCCGCGCGGCCGACGCCTGGCGCCAGACCGCGCCGCGGGACGGCAGCCCGCTGCTGCTCACGGTGGTCGCCGACCAGCCGCTGGACCTGAGCCCCGGCGGCCTCCGCGAGCTGCTCTACGGGAAGGCCGTGGAGCAGAGCACCGGCCCCGACGGGCTCTCGCTCGTGTATGGGCCGGAGTACGCCGCCAGCCTGTTCCGCGATCCGCTGCAGCAGCGCCTCGCGGGCTTGCTGGTGCTGGAGCGCCAACGGGACCTCAGCCTCCCGCCCCGCGCCCACCTGCTCCTCAACCCGTGGTGCCAGCGTCAGCTCGGCGGCCGCCGCTGGCCTTTCCCGACCACCGCCGCGGTGCGCTGGGCCGGGGATCGGCCGGTGGTGCAGGCGCCAGCGCAGGGCCTCCGGGTCGCGCACGGGCCCGCCGCGGGTTGAGCGCTTCGGGGCGCTGCAAAGTGCGGCCCCCCGGGGTGGAGTCGCTCGCCGCGCCGCAATAGCAAGCGGCCGAATTCCCCTTCCCTGCGACCTGCGCCCGAGCGGCGCCGCGGTCCGCACCTCGACGGAGGCCCTCCGATGACCTTGCTCCTCCTCAGCACCCTCGCGGCGCTGGCCGGCACCCCGAAGGCCTCCTCCGCGCTCAAGGGCGAAGCTGGCCTCGCTGACGCCAACCTCGCCTTCGACGGCCTCCTGAGCACCGCGTGGGCGGAGGGCGACAAGGGCGCGGGCGACGGGCAGTGGGTCGAGCTCGACCTCGGCAAGTCCATGGCCCTCAACGGCGTGAGCATCTGGCCCGGCAAGCTGAGCGACGGCGAGCGCAGCTTCAAGGAGTCCGGCCGCCCCGCGGTCCTCCACATCGAGGTGGACGGCAAGCCGGTCGGGGAGCCGGTGCGAGTCAAGGACGAGATGGCGCGCGTGGACGTGCCGATGAGCCTGACCGGCCGGAAGATCCGGGTGGTGATCGACGAGGCAACCGCAGGCTACGTCTACAACGACACCTACATCACGGAGATCGCCGTCAACTTCCCGGAGAACGACCCGGAGCTCACCCGCAAGCTCGACGCTTGGCTGGCGGGCAAGGACGCCGAGAAGAAGGCCGACGCCTGGAACGCGCAGCTGGACGCCAATTTCGAGCTCTGCAAGGCAGAGAGCGGCGACACGGCGGCGGCCTTTCAGTTCATCGAGCGGGCGGTCTCGGACGGCCCGAGCTTCGTGCACGAGCAGATCACCAAGACGGTGCCGGCGGGCTTCCGCGCCCAGGCGGTCCGCAGCAGCCGGCGCGCCCAGAAGGCCCTCCGCCTGCTCAAGGACGCCAACGGCATCCCGGCGCTCAACCTCGCGGCCCTGCGGGCGACCGGCGAGGACGCCGCGGTCTTGGCCGAGCAGGTCGAGATCTTCGAGGCCTACCGCGATCTGATCGGCGGAAAGAACCGCAGCAACATCCGCTACTGGGGCGAGCAGGGCTTCGTGCCGGGCGCGCTGCAGAGCTTCGGCGAGCCGCTCGGCATCGAGGTCGATCGCGAAGGCCGCGTGCTGATCGCTGATCTCGGCAATAACCGCGTGCAGCGCTTCGCCGAGGACGGGCGGCCCGACCGCCAGTGGGGCCTGTCGGTCGACATCACCAACCGATGGTTCCAGGAGAGCCGCAAGTGGTACCCCACGGGGGCGCTGGCGGACGAGACGCCGGGCGCCTGGGTCAACCCCCTGGACCTGACCTTGATCCCCGGCAAAGAGGCCGATGGCTTCGCTGCGATTGACGCGTTGGGGCGGATCCAGGTGTTCGACGGTGAGGGCCGCCAGACCATCAGCTGGAAGGTCGAGACCGTCCGCAAGCCGCAGCCCGGGGTGGGCGGCGAGGCCTACCTGAGCTGGCTGCCCAAGAAGAAGGCCCTGCTCGCCGTGATGCGCGACGAGGGCGTGCTCTACAACCTCCAGAGCGAGGAGCTCGGCCGCTTCAAGTTCTCCGGCGGCGTGCCCAACGCCGTCGAGATCACCAAGAAGGGGCAGATCTTCGTGGCGGAGGGCCGGGAGGTGGTGCTCTACAGCGCCGATGGCTTCCGGCACGGCACGATCATCCCCTACCAGGACCTCGACGAAGGTTTTGAGGACATGGACCTCACCATCGACGATCTCGGCCGGATCTGGGTGCTGACCGACACGGGCACGGTGCACGTGTTCACCAAGCCCGGCAAGAAGGAGTTCTCGATGCGGGTGATCACGCGCCCCATCAAGCACCCCCGCATCGCCGTGCGCGAGGGCGTCGTCTACATCGTCAGCGACGACCGGGTCGAGCGCATCGACGTGGCCCAGATGCGGCTGGATGAGGCGGCCAAGAAGGCCGAGGAGGGCAAGTGAGCCTGGGGCCGAGCGCCCGCAGCCCGCGGCGCCCGGCCCGGATCGCGCGATCGGCTCCGCTGATCCTGCTTTTTGGGGTGCTCGGGCTGGGGGCCTCGGCTGGCTGCGGCGATCCGGCGGCGCCCGCGGTGACCCCGCCAGCAGACGCGACGCCCAGCAGCGCGGCCCCGCCGGCGGTCAAGACCGAGCGCTACGCCGCCAAGGGCGTGGCCACCGACCGCTGGACCCCCGAGAACATTGACCAGCTCGTGATTCAGCGGCCCACCCGGGAGGGGCGCACCCCCGTCCCCCTGCCGGCGGCCGAGCCCCGCTACAAGAACACCGCGGAGCGGCTCGAGGCTTTTGTGGGCCAGTGGGGCCGGGAGCCGGGCGACCCCTGGTCGATCGGCCACGCGATGCTCGCGCTCGGGCCGGGCATGAAGCTGACGAACGACGAGCCGGCGGTGCCCTGGCTGATGCGCACCTTCGCGCAGGAGTACCGCACCGGCGGGCGGGCGCTGCTGCGCTTCCCGAAGTCGGTGGGCAAGGTGCGGGTCGAGCCCCACACCGCCCTGATGCTCAAGATGTTCGCCGAGCTGGGCGTCGATCCCGACCTGCAGGTCACCGTTCAGGGCGCCCCGCACCCGATGTCGGACCTGTACCGGGGCGTGCTGCTCGGCGCCTCGCTGCAGGCCGAGCGCGACCGCAGCAGCTTTGACAGCCCCAATGACATGCCCTGGGCGCTTCAGGCCCTGGCGACCTGGGCCCCGCTCCGCGCCCCGGCCGAGGGCGGCCCGCCCGATCTGCGGTGGGTGGCGGCCGACGGCGTCGAGATGAGCCTGCGCGACTTCACCGTCTTCAACACCAGCGTGCTCGTGGCCGAGAGCCAGGCCCTGTTCGCGATGATGGAGACCGGCGCGCCCTTCGAGAAGAAGGGCCAGGGCGTGTTTAAGTACACCTGCGGCGGCGCGCACCTCGTCCAGGGGGTGGCCTACGCGACGGCCCGCGGGCTGAACACGCCGCTGGGCGAGAAGGCCCTGGCGGCGCAGGTGGAGCTGGCCTTCTGGCGCCTGCCGAAGGAGCTCGCCCTCTACGACGCGCTCTCCAAGGCGCACCCCGAGCACGTGGACCTGCTGCTGGTGCAGCGGCTCAAGTTCACCGGGCACTTCTTGGAGACCACCCACAAAATGGCGGCCTTGGGGCTGTTTACGCCGACCGAGGCCCAGAAGCGCCTGATGGTGGGCGCCGCGGACCAGGTGGTGCTGACCGTCGAGGCCCTTCATCGGCGGGGCGTGCTCGACCGCATGGCGACGCTCCGCGTCGAGAATGAGCAGATGGCGCTCGATCTCATCGGAGACTCCGCCCACGCCGTCCGCGGCCTGCGGCTGGCGCTCGGCGAAGGCCACATCGACTACTGAGGGGCCCATGCCCAAGGCCAAGCCGGCCGCCGCCCGAGCGAGCGCCCCCGAGGCCTCGGCGCCCGGCGGTCTGCCCGAACGATTCCGCCGCATCTACGCGCTGCTCTACACCCACGCCGAGGTGAGCCGGGCCGAGCGCCTGCTCGAAGAGCTGGCCTTGATCCTGCTCACCGGCTTGGCCGTGGACGGGCCCGAGGGCGCCCGCGCGATGGCGGCCTTCTTGGCGGGCGAAGGCACCGCCCTCACGCTGCTGTGGCCGCGGGTCGTGGCCGCGAGCCCGGGCCTGGTCGATCCCGGCCGCCCCTATGGCCTGTCGGACGGGCTGCTCCGGGCGGTCTTCGCGGAGCTCTCCGGCCTGTCCTTGCGGGAGGCGCCGGCGCACCTGCTGTCGGAGGCTTTTCAGGCGCTGATGGGGCCCCGGCTGCGGGGCGACCGCGGGCAGTTCTTCACCCCGCGCAGCGTGGTGGACGCCATGGTCGGCGTCCTCGACCCCAAGCCTGGTGAGCGCATGATCGATCCGGCCTGCGGCACCGGCGGTTTTGTGGCGGCGGTGGCGGCGGCCCAGCGCGCGGCGGGCGGACCGGCCCTGGCCTTTGGGGTGGAGAAGGACGGCGACCTGGCGCGGCTCGCGGCGGCCATGCTCCAGGCCAGCGGCGGGCCCGGCGCGCAGATCCACAGCTTCAACGCCCTGGACGCCGCGGCCCACGCTGAGGTCTTCGGCGCGCCGGAGGGCGGCTTCGACCTGGTGCTCGCCAACCCGCCCTTCGGCGCCAAGATCCCCGTTCGAGAGCCGGCTTTGTTGGCGGAGTATGCGCTGGGGCACGTGTGGCTGGCCGGCGCGGACCCCGGCGCCTGGACCGACACCGGCGCGCCCCGGCCCAGCCAAGCCCCGCAGCTCCTGTTTTTGGAGCGCTGCGTTCGGCTGCTCCGGCCGGGCGGACGCCTTGGGATCATTCTGCCAGAGGGTGTTTTCGGCAATTCTTGTGAGGGCTATGTGTGGGCCTGGCTGCGGGGCCAAGGCGAGATCACCGCCCTGCTGGACCTTCCGCGCACCGCCTTTCAGCCGGGCACCGACGTCAAGACCAACGTGCTGTTTTTCCAGCGGTCGATGGAGGCCGGGCCGCCGCCGGGCCCGCCGCGGCCGGTGTCGGTGGCGGTCTCCTTGCGCTGCGGGCACGACAAGCGCGGCCGGAGCGTCACGCCGGAGGGGGTGGCGCTGCCCAATGATCTGCGGGAGCTGCCGGCCGATCTGCGGGCCCCCTGCCCGCTCCGCTGGACCGCGGTGGACGCGCTCTCGGCCCACTACCGGGTGCCCCGCTACTACCTGCGCGACCAGGCGCTGAGCCCGGCCGAGGCGGAGCTCGTCGCGGGCGCGCCCACCGCCACCCTCGGCGCGCTGCTGGCGGACGGGGCGCTGACCATCCGCAAGGGCCACGAGCCGGGCTCCGAGGCCTATGGCACCGGGGATGTGCCGTTTGTGCGCACCTCGGACATCGCCAACTTCGAGATCCGCGCCGATCCCACCAAGTCGGTGAGCGAGGAGCACTACCGGCGCTACGCCAAACGCCAGAAGCTCAAGGCCGGCGACCTGCTCCTCGTCGTGGACGGGCGCTACCGCATCGGCTCCGCGGCGCTGCTCACCGAGAATAACGTGCGCTGCGTCATTCAGAGCCACCTTCGGTGCATCGGCGTGCTCGACACCGCCCGGCTGTCGTCGGTGGGGCTGCTGTTGGCCCTCAGCCTGCCGACCGTGCGGCTGCGCATGCGGAGCTTGGTCTTCGTGCAGTCCACCCTCGGCACCCTCGGCGAGCGGCTGCTCGAGCTGCGCCTGCCGCTGCTGCACGGGCCGGGCCCGTGGGCGGCGCGCCTCGCGGACTTTGAGCGGCTGCTGCGGGGCCGAGACGCGCTGCTGGCCGAGCTCCGGGGCCTCGACGCGGAGGCACCCGAGCTCTAAACGCCCTACTGCGCGGCGTTCAGGCGCGCGCGCCGGTGGCGATGACGAGGCGGGCGAGCTCCCGCAGCCCGCGGTCGACCCAGCCGCGCACGAAGGGCAGGGCCGAGCCGGGCCGCCCCTCGCGCATGGCCAGCGCGGTCTGGTGGGCGCAGGGGGGCAGCGGGGCGCCGCGCTCGTCGGGGTTGGCCAAGGCGCGGGCGGTCAGCATCTCCAAGGCGAGCACCCAGCGCTGGCGGCTGGCCGGGTCGAGGGCCTCGTCGGCGAGCTGGTTCACGAGGCTGGCGATGGCGGCGTGGTCGAGCTCGGGCCCGGTGAGGGCGGCGAGCAGCGGCGCGTGGACCCCGGCGAAGCGCTCGGGCGGAACGCCGAACAGCACGGGGCTCTCGGCATCCAACAGCGGGCCGGCGTCGGGCTCGGCGGCCTCCGCCACCGTGGGCTGGCGCGCGAGGGGGTCGATGACCCGGCCGCTGAGGAGGACCTCGTTGGGAATGGCTTCAAGCACCGCATCCCAGCCGACGGGCGCCTCCGGTGCCGCCTCGACCACCCGCAGCAGGTAGTGCAGGCCGACGTGGAAGGGCACCGGGGCGAGCCCGTGCTGGCCGCTGAGCCGCTCGAGCAGGGCGGTGGCCTCGTCGCGATCCATCCGGGCGAGCTCTGGCTCCCGAAGCCCCTCCCCGGCCACGAGGGCGCCGGCGACGACCACGCTCGGGGACTCACCGAGGGCCAGCACCAGCGGGACCGCGCCGTCGGGCTCGGGCCAGCCGACCAGCGCGCTGAGCGTGCGCGGCGGGCTCATGCGCGCTCCGCCGAGACGCGCACCCGACCGCTGTCAATGCCCTGCTTGACGGTGATCGCGGCCATGTTGACGATGTCCTCCACGGTGCTGCCCAGCGCCAGCACGTTGACCGGCGCCCGCAGCCCGCAGAGGATCGGGCCGATGGCGGTGGCGCCGCCGAGGTCGCGCAGCAGCTTGTAGGCGATGTTCCCGCTGTTGAGCGCGGGGAACACGAGCACGTTGGCGTCGCCCTTGATTTGGCTGAATGGGAAGTCCACCGCGGCCTTGGCCGGGTTGACCGCCGTGTCGGCCTGCATCTCGCCGTCGATGATGAGGTCGGGGCGCAGCTTGCGGACGATGGCAACAGCGTCGTGCACGCGATCCACTTCGGGGACGCCGCGGATCTCGCCGAAGTCCGAGTAGCAGAGCATGGCCACGCGGGGCTCGTCGCCGAAGGTGCGCGCCACCTCCGCGGTGTTGATGGCGATCTGGGCCAAGGTGGCGGCGTCGGGCTCGCGGTTGACCGTGCAGTCGCCGAGGTAGATGCGGCGCTGGTTGAACAACATGGCGTACACGGCGCTGATCACGTGCACGCCAGGCGCCGGGCCGAGCACCTGGAGCGCCGGCCGCAGCGTGACGTTGTAGGGGGTGCCGAGGCCGCCGACGAAGCCATCGGCGTGGCCCTCGCGCACCATCATCAGGCCCCACACGCTGGGGTTGTGGACGAGGCCGCGGGCGGCGGCGTGCGTGAGGCCCTTGCGTTGGCGCTCCATCCACAGGGAGGTGGCGTAGGCCTCCATGCGCTCATCGTCGTGGATCTCGACGATCTCGATGCCCCGGAGCTGCACCCCGTGCTGCTGCGCCCGCTTGAGCACCTTCCACTCTTCGCCGATGAGCAGCGGCCGGCAGATGCCCTCGTCGGCCATGATCTGCGCCGCGCGCAGCACCCGGGGGTGCGTTCCGTCGGGGAACACGATGAGCGGGCGGGCTGCCCGCGCTTGGTTCATGAGCGGGCGGATGATCTCCTTGCTCCGCTCGACCATCAGCTCGAGGCGCTGGCGGTAGGCGTCATAGTCGCCGATGGGCTTGCGCGCGACGCCGGATTCTTCCGCGGCCTTGGCGACGCTCGGCGCCACCCACAGCAGCACCCGGGGGTCAAAGGGCTTGGGGATGAGGTAGTCCGGCCCAAAGCGGCAGGCGTCCAAGCCGTAGGCCGCGAGAACACTGTCTGGCACGTCTTCTCGCGCGAGCGCGGCCAGGGCCTCGACCGCCGCCACCTTCATCGCCTCGTTGATGGCGCGGGCCCGACAGTCCAGCGCGCCGCGAAAGACAAAGGGGAAGCCCAGAACGTTGTTGACTTGGTTGGGGTAGTCCGAGCGGCCCGTCGCGACGATGGCGTCGGGCACCGCGGCCTTGGCCTCCTCGTAGGTGATCTCGGGATCGGGGTTGGCCATCGCAAAGACGATGGGCTGCGGCTTCATGCCCTGGAGCATCTCGCCGGTGAGCACGCCGCCCACGCTCAGGCCCATGAACAGGTCGGCGCCCACCAAGACCTCGGCGAGGCGCATCGGCGGCGAAGCTTGGGCGAAGACGTCCTTCTCGGGGAACATATCGACGGTGCGCCCAACGGTGACGAGGCCGTGCAGGTCGAGCATCCAGATGTTCTCTTGGCGGACGCCCACCGAGACGAACATGTTGGCCGTGGCGATGGCCGCGGCCCCTGCGCCGGAGAACACCACCTTCATGTCTTCGAGGGCCCGCCCGGTGACCTTGGCGGCGTTGATCAGCGCGGCGCTGGCGATGATCGCGGTGCCATGCTGATCATCGTGAAAGACCGGGATGTCGAGGGCGGCCTGCAGCTCGCGCTCGATGCGGAAGCAGTCCGGGGCCCGGATGTCCTCGAGGTTGATGCCGCCGAAGGTCGGGGCCATCGCCTTGACCGCGGCGATGACCTCCTCGGGGGTCTTGGCGTCGAGCTCGATGTCGAAGCAGTCGATGTCGGCGAACTTCTTGAAGAGGTTGGCCTTTCCTTCCATGACCGGCTTGGCGGCGAGGGGCCCGATGTTGCCGAGGCCGAGCACCGCGGTGCCGTTGCTGACCACCCCGACGAGGTTGCCCCGGGCCGTCAGATCGAAGACCCGCTCGGGATCTTTGGCGATGTCCCGGCAGGGCTCGGCCACGCCGGGCGAGTAGGCGAGCGTGAGGTCCCGCTGGGTGAGGAGCGGCTTGGTGGGCACGACCTCGATCTTTCCGGGCCTCCCGCCTTCGTGGTACTCGAGCGCGTCTTCACGGAGCCCCATACAAACCTCCCGCGCAGCCTCGGGCGCGCCCGTCGGTCATAGCCGAGGCGCGGGGGCGGCGCACGGACCCATCGCGGGGACCTTTGCCGAGATTGGCGTGCATCACGGTGATCCGGCGAGGCCTGGAGGCACAAGTAGGCCGCCCCGCCCACCACAAGGGCGAGCGGGGCGGGTCAGAGGAGCCCATAAGCCGGGTCCTGTACCGCGGGCGGCTCGCGCCCCCCGCGGGGATGATCATTCGTCTAGGCCCGCCGTTGCCGACGGGCTCAAGCAGTCTACCCAGGGGCGGGAGCGAGCCGCTCAATGCCCCCAATTGACCTTGCACCGGCTGGGGTTTGCCTGGCCGCCCCTGTCTCCAGGGGCGCCGGTGCGCTCTTACCGCACCCTTTCAACCTTGCCGCGCGGGCCGAAGCCTGCGCCCGGACCTCGACGCCCCACGACCCGAAGGATGAGGGCGACGCGGACCCGGACCCGTAGGTGGCGGTCTGCTCTCTGTTGCGCTTTCCTCCAGGTCGCCCTGACCGGGAATTACCCGGCAGCCCGCTCTGTGGTGCCCGGACTTTCCTCCCGCGGGGCCAGCGTTGCCGAAAGGACCGAGGCCCCGTCCTGCGCGCCAGCTTGCCGCCGGCGATCACCTGTGCGCCTCCGACCTGCCGCCCTAACGCAGCGGGCGCCGGCGGGCACCCACCCGGGCGGGGCGACCGGGCAGGGCCCGCTTCGCGGTCATTCTGCGGCGTCGTCCTCGTCGCCTTTGTCGTCGGGCTCTTCAATTCCGGCGAACCAGCAGTTGCAGCCCCGGCAGACGACGAGCTTGGTTTCGCGCAGCACGTCAAATACAAGCTGCGGCGGAACATTCATGCGGCAGCAGCTGCAGATGTCGTCGACAATGGTGACCAGCACGGGCTTCTTTCGGTCGCGCATGTCGTCGTAGGCGATGCGCAGGTCCGGCCGGAGCGCGGTGTGGCGCTCCTTGCGCTCGGCCTGCACGTCCTTGAACCGCAGCTCCAGGTCCGGTCGGCGGCGCTTCTGCGCGTCCAGGGCGTCGCGGAGCATCACCTCGGTGATCCCCTTGCGATCTTCGGCCTTGATCCGGGCGGCCTCCAGCGCCTCGCTGGCCTCGAGCGCCGCGAAGGCCTGCTCGTCCAGGCTGTCGAGCTGCTGCTGAAGGAGGGCCTGCTGGTGCAGCGCCGCGTCGTAGTTCATCGCCGCCCCGCCCTCGAGCTGGGCCTTGAGGTTGGCGGCTCGGCCGGCGACGGACTTGTGCTTCTTGTCGAGATCGGCTTGTAGTGCGATGTTCTCGGTGATGGCCGCGCGCTGTTTGACCAGGGCCGCCTCGGCCTCGGTGACCCGCACCTTGGCCCGCTCGACGCGGGCGCCCAGCTCGACCGCCTCTTTACGCAGGGCGTCGATCTCCTGGTCATTTCGCAGCAGGGCTGCCACTGGCAGCAGGTCTTGGTGCACGCTCAACTCCAAGCTCGGCGCGCCGAGGCGCGGCCGGATGGTGCGCGGGCTGGACCGGGTAGGCCCACCAGGCCTTGAACCTGGGACCCTCCGGTTATGAGCCGGGTGCTCTGACCAACTGAGCTATAGGCCCGCACCGGTCCAGCCCGCGGGGGAGGTCGTGGGACGCGCCCTCGACCGCCGGGCAGCCTACCCGAATCGGGCGGCGCTGTGCGGCTCGGTGGCGAAAGCGGCCTGCGGGACGCCATCTCCAGCGAGGCCTTGGCCGGGCTGGACGGCCGGGCCGGGGCGCGCGCTCATTCGTCGGTGTAAGGCGAGAGCCGGTTGCTGCGGCCGGGGTGGCGGAGCTTTCGCAGCGCCTTCGCCTCGATCTGGCGGATGCGCTCGCGGGTGACCTCGAATTCTTGGCCGACCTCCTCCAGCGTATGGTCGGAGAGCTCGCCGATGCTGAAGCGCATGCGCAGCACGCGCTCCTCCCGCGGGCTCAGCGTGGCGAGCACCTTGCGGACGGTCTCCTCCAGGGCGCCGCTGAGCACGTTCTCCCCAGGCGACACCGCGTTGCGGTCCTCGATGAAGTCGCCGAGGTGGCTGTCCTCTTCTTCGCCGATGGGGGTCTCGAGGCTGATGGGCTCCTTGGCGATCTTTTGGATCTTGAGGACCTTATCGACCGGGATCTCCATCTTCTCGGCGATCTCGTCGGGCGTGGGCTCGCGGCCGAGCTCCTGCAGCAAGTGGCGCTGCGTGCGCACCAGCTTGTTGATCGTCTCGATCATGTGGACGGGGATGCGGATGGTTCGGGCCTGATCGGCGATGGCCCGGGTGATGGCCTGCCGGATCCACCAGGTGGCGTAGGTGGAGAACTTGTAGCCCCGGCGCCACTCGAACTTCTCCACGGCCTTCATCAGGCCGATGTTCCCCTCTTGGATGAGGTCCAGGAACTGGAGGCCGCGGTTGGTGTACTTCTTGGCGATGCTCACCACGAGGCGCAGGTTGGCCTCGACCAGCTCACCCTTGGCCTTCTCGGCCATGCCTTGGCCGCGTCGGGTCTCGCGGGCGAGCACGCGCAGGGCGTCTGCGTCGATGCCGATGCGCTCCTCGACCTTGCGCATCTTGCGGAGCTGGCGGCGCACCCGGCTGTCGAAGTCGGCCCACCGCTCTTCGGAGATGCCGGTCTCTTCGACCAGCTCTTTGCCGCCGCGGTCGGGGGTGCGGCGCACCTTGCGGATGAGTCGGCGCAGATCACCGACCTGCACCTTGGCCTCGCGGGCCACCTTCTCGATCTCGCGCTCGAAGGTGCGGACCTCGTCCCAGGCGGCGCGCAGGGCCTTCACCGCGTCGTGCAGCATCTTTTTGGAGATGTCGAGGGTGGAGACCGCGGCGCGGAGCCGCTCGCCCACCGTGAGGATCTCCGCCTCGATGTCCTCGACCTTGCGGCGGCCGGTGGCGCGCTGGATCTCGCGGCGGAGCTCGTTGATCTCTTCCACGATGTCGACGACCTGGGCGCGCTTCTCGCCGAGTGTGTACCCGTCGCGGGTGCGGGTGCGGCGGGGCTTTTTGCCGCCGCGGATCGCCTTTTGGCAGCGCTCCTCTTCGTCGGCGACGAGCTGCTCGACGATGGTGAGGGCGTAGGAGGAGGTCAGCACGTGGTGCTCGACCAGCTGCTCGCCCTCTTCGATGCGCTTGGCGATCTCGATCTCGCCGTCTTTGCTGAGCAGGGGCACCGCGCCCATGCGGCGCAGGTACATGCGGACGGGATCGTTGGTCTTGAGGAGGTTGGGATCTTCCGGCCGCTTGTTCTCTTCGGCGATGCCCTTGCGCTCCTCCTGCTCCCGCCGACGGACGGCCGTGATCACCTCGATGTCGTTCTCGCCGAACATGATCATCAGCTCATCGAGCTGCTCGGCGGAGATGAGGTGGGTCGGCAAGAAGTTGCTGACCTCTTCGTAGGTCAGGAAGCCACGGTCCTTCCCCATCTGGATCAGGGGCTCCATCTCCTTGTCGAGGTCCTTGTCCTTCAACATCAGAAATCCTTGGGGGGCGAGGATCGACCGGCGCGACCTCGGGCGGGGCCGCTCCGGCGTGGAGCTGGGGCAGGTGGGCGGGCAGGCAAAAACCAGCGGCGGCCGTCGATAACCCGGAGCAGACAAAGGTGTCGGCTATGTCAACTGTGTTCTGCTGCGCGCGGGGACGGAGGGTCGAAGGAGGCGCTGCAGCTCTTGCTTTTCGTGCATCAATTCCATGAACCTTTCCCGGTCGGCGGTGGGGTTGCACGCCGCCAAGTCGCGCACGACGTCGGCCATTCGCGACGCGACGCGCTCTGTCCGCCTCCGAGCGATGATCTCGGCGATGGCCGGCGCTGCGCGCTCTCGGGAATAAAGTCCGGGGTGGCTGCTGGCGGCGACCCGCAGGATGACCTTGAGGTCATCGTCCTGGAGCTGATCGATGACCGCGGGCAGGCTGGCCCCCGACAACAGCTGGGCCAAGGTCCACTTGACGGTGTCGCGGTCGCTGATGAGGCTCGGGTCTTCGACCTGGGCGATCTCGACCAGCACCTCCTCGGGGTAGTGCAGGATCAGCCACAGGATGTGGTTGAGATCGCGGTCCCCTCGCCATCGACGGTCCGGGGGCAGGGCCGGTCCAGCGGGCCGCGCCGCTTTGTTGAGCTTCTCCCGCAGCGAGCCGACCGAGGGGCCCAGCACCGCGGACATGCGCTCCAGCACGCTCTCTTGGGAGGCAGCGGACATGCGCTCGATGTGTGGCCGCAGCTCGGCGATGATCGGGTCGAGGCCGCCGGCGGAGGTGCCGTGCTTGCGGGCAGCCCGGGCGAGCACCAGCTCAATCAGCGGGACGCTCCGGGCGAGGGCCGCAGAGAAGGCCTCCGCACCGTAGCGCTGGATGAACTCGTCGGGATCTTTGGCGTCGCCGATCTCCAAGCGCCGGGGCTCGATGCCCACGTCGAGGAACAGCTCGAGGCTCTTGACCGCGGCCCGCTGACCGGCCTCGTCGGCGTCGAACAGGGCGACCACCTGCCGCGCCATCGGGGCGATGAGCTTCGCGTGCTCCGGGGTGAGCGCGGTGCCGCAGGTCGCCACCGCCTCTGCGAAGCCGGCCTGGTGCAGGCTGATCACGTCGAAGTAGCCCTCGACCACGAGCAGCCGGCCGGTGCGCGCCACCCCCGTGCGGGCGTGTGAGAGGCCGAACAGCAGGTTCGACTTTTTGTAGATCGGCGTCTCGGGGCTGTTGACGTACTTGGGCGCGGCCTCGTCGTCGATCAGCTGCTTGAGCACCCGACCGCCGAAGGCCACCACCCGGCCGCGGCTGTCCTCGATGGGGATGATGAGCCGGCCGCGAAACAGGTCGTAGGCGCCGACCCCCCGCTCCCGGCGCCGGGCGAGGCCGGCCTCGACGGCCTGGTCGACCGAGACGCCCTCGGCGACCAGCGCGTTGAGCAGCCCGTCCCACTTGGCGGGCGCGAGGCCGAGGCGCCAGCGGTCGATGGTGTCGTCGGCGATCTGTCGATCGACGA
>CANHON010000022.1 GCA_947462115.1 Deltaproteobacteria bacterium
AAGGACATGCAGCCCCTCGACCAGCGCAGCGTGGCCTCCGACGGGCTGGCCCGCTTCGCCCTGGAGATGGATCAGGGCTGGTTTGCCCAAAATGGCGTGCTGGTGGGTGCTACCGTCGAGGGCTTGCCCATCGAGGGGCGCGAATAGGTGGATCCGCTGCTGGCCCGCCGCGCCAGCCTCGCCCGTCCGGCCTCGGTCCGCGGGGTGAGCCTGCACGGCGGCCGCACCGTCACCGCCACCCTCCGACCCGCAGCCGAAGGGCAGGGCTGCCGGTTCATTCGCACGGATCTTCCCGGCGAGCCGTGGACGCCGCTGCGGATCGAGGCCGTGACCGCCGGCGCCCTCGCCACCCACCTGCGCTGGGGCAGGGCCGAGGTCCGCACGGTCGAGCACCTCGCCGCGGCGCTGCTGGTCGCTGGCATTGACGATCTGGACGTTGTCCTTGACGGAGACGAGCTGCCGCTGCTCGACGGGGCCTCGGCGGTCTGGTCGGCGCTGATCCGCTCGGCGGGCCGCGCGCCCTCTTCAGCGCCGCGCCGGTGGCTGCGCCTGCGGGGCCCCCTCCGGGTCGAGGCGGGCGATGCCTGGATCCAGCTCCTGCCGGGCGGTGGCCTCCGCTTTGACGTGTCCGTGGACTTTGGCCCCACCATGGGCGGGCTCCAGCGCCTCCTCACCCGCCCCTTGGACGGAGACTTCGCGTCCGCGCTGGCCTGGGCCCCCACCTTTGGGCGCCTCGAAGATCACGCGCCCCTGCTCGCCGCCGGCGCCGCCCGGGGCGCGCACCTCGACGCGGTGCTGGTCTACGGGCCGACCGGGCCGCTTCAGGGCCCGCCGCTGGCCGATCGGCTGTGCGCACGGCACAAAAGCCTGGACCTGCTCGGTGATCTGGCGCTGCTCGGCGCGCCGCTGCTCGCCCACGTCCGCGCGCACAAGCACGGCCACGCGCTGGTGCACACGGCGCTGCGCCGGGCGCTCAACGAGGGGCTGCTGGAGTGGGAGGACGGCGAGCCCGAGCGGCCGCGGCCTCAGTAGCAGGTGCTGCTGCCGTACTCGATGAGCACCGTCTGGCCCGGCAAGGGCAAGGACACGCCGTGCAGGGAGACGGTGTTGGTGGGCTCGTCGAAGGTCCAGCCGTTGACCGGGTCGTAGCGGACCCGCACGCCATCGACCTCGACGTTGATCGCCGAGATCCCGTCCGGGCGGCTGCTCAGCGTGAAGGTGGTGGGCACGCCGCCCGAGGCCAAGGACATGCTGCTCATGGCCGCGCGCCAGTCGTCGGTGCAGATGTCGCCCGCGAAGCCTCCGGTCATGGCCGCAGCGTCGATGTACTTGGTGCTGGCGCTGTCGACCGAGCAGCCGAAGATGTCGATGGCGAACGCGAGGCCCATGAAGCCGTGGAACTTGACCAAGGAGGGGTCGGACTTGAGGCTGCGCAGCCAATCGACGTAGCTGGTGGTGCTGTCGCTGCTGGCGTCGTTCTCGTCGGTGATGACGATGACGGCGAGGTGGGCGTCCTCGCGCAAGAAGTCGGCGTTGGTGCTGCTGAGCAGCGGCTCGGTGAGCGCCGCCCGCGAGGCCGCGAAGCCCTTCTCGTCGGCGCTGCCGTCCGCTCCGGCGTCCACGGCCGACAAGAACAAGGAGCTGGCCTCGCTGTCGCTCATCGCGGAGGTGATCACCGGGCCTTGGAACCGGCCCTGCTGGGCGGGGTTGTCCATGTCGGTGGTGACCGCGGCGAGGTGGTAGTCGATGCCAAGGTCAAGGAACTGGTTGATGTAGATGGAGAAGTTGGACCGCACCAGATCCACCGACTCGGCCATCGAGCAGCTGTTGTCCACGACCCACAGCACGTCGAGCTTGTCCACGGGCTCGCTAGTCCAGCTCTCTTCGATGACGCCGGCGTCAACGCCTGCGCCGGTCATCGGGACGGCGAGGGGGCCGTCTGGGTCGTTGCTCTCGGCGACCAGCTCGGCGCTGTGGTCGCGACGCTCGCTGGGCGTGAAGGTGAGCGTGACGGTGGTGCTGTCGCCGGGCTCGAGGCTCCAGGGGCCCTCGGGCGCCGAGAACACGCCGCTGTCGCCGCCATCGAAGCCGAGCGAGGCGACCTCCAGCGCGGCCTCACCCTCGTTGGACAGGGTGATCACCTGCTGCTTGGGGCAGTCGTGCAGCACGCTGCCCCACTCCAGCGGGCTCGGGGTGATCACGAGGTCTGGCTGGGGGCCCTCCGGCTCCGGCTCGGGCTCCGGCTCCTCCGCGCCCGGCGTGGCCCCGGCCTTGGCGTCGATGTTGTAGTCGGAGCACCCCGGCAGAACAGCCAGGATGAGCATCAGTGCGGAGCGATGGGTCGGTTGCATGGCGCGAGTCTTCCACGCGCGTCTCCGCTCGGCAAGCCCCTCCGGTGGCTTTGTTTCGGTCGATCGCAGGCCCAGATCGGCCTGCGCCTGTCGCGGGCCGGCCCGGCCGCGCCCCTTCGACCGCCCCTTCGGCTGCCCCTTCGACTGCCCCTTCGACTTCGGGGTGCGCCGCAGGCTAATGAGGCCGCCCGCCGATCCCGCCCCGCGCTGCGGCCGGCCGACCGCCCTGGAGGAGCTTGCCGTGGATTCGAGTCGCGAAGAAGACCTTGGCGTGTACCAAATGTTGTGGGACTGCTCGTACTGCGGCGCCTCGAAGCTGCTCGCGCGCGACCACAAGCACTGCCCCAACTGCGGGGGCGCCCAAGACCCGACCTGGCGCTACTTCCCCGAGGACGCCGATAAGGTCAAGGTCGAAGATCATGTCTATATCGGTAAAGACGTGATCTGTGCGGCCTGTCAGGCGCCCAACGCCGCGGGGGCCGCCTTCTGCGGGGCCTGCGGCGCCGAGCTCGACGGGAGCAAAGCGGTGCAGCTGCGCGGCGATCAAGCGGCGGACGAGGGCGCGGCCTTCGCCGCCGACACCGCGCGCGCGGCCCGCGACGAGCACCGGGCCGCCAAGCTCGCCGCCCAAGCGGCCCGCCAAGCCGAAGCGGACGCGGCCCACGGCGCGCCCCCACCGGCGCCGGAGGAATCTGGTGGATCGAAGGGCAAGATCGCGGGGATCGGCTGTGGGGTGCTGCTGTTGCTCGCGGTGGTCTGCGGGGGCCTCGGCTTCTGGTGGTTCGGGCGGACCACGGTGGCCACCATCGAGGCGACCTCCCGGAGCTGGACGACGACCATCCAGGTCGAAGAGAAGCAGTCGGTGCGGGAGTCGGCCTGGAAGGAGTCGGTGCCGAGCGGCGCGGAGCGGGTCTCTTGCCGCAGCGAGAAGCGCGACAGCCGCAGCGTCTCGGACGGTGAGACCTGCAAGAATGTCCGCAAAGATCAAGGAGACGGGACCTTCAAAGAGGTGAAGGAGTGCAAGCCCAAGACCAAACAAGAGGCGGTCATGGGCGAGAAGTGCGACTACACCGTCAACAAGTGGGCGCGCACCCGCGAAGCCAAAGCGACGGGCGGGCCGAAGGACGCGGTCGCCTACCCGGACCCCAAGCTGCGGCGCACCGGCGACTGTGTGGGCTGTGAGCGCGCCGGCGCCAAAGCCGAGGTCTTCACCATCCAGTGGCGAGAGTCGGGCGGGAAGCGGGCGCTGTCCTGCGACACCACCCGATCGATCTGGGACAAGGTGCAGGTCGGCAGCAAGTGGAAGGGCCCCGTTGGCGTCAACAAGGACTTTGTCGACTGCGCCAAGCTCCAGCCTGCTGGCTGAGCGGGCTGCTCGGCCTGTCAGGCCGTCGCCGCTGAGATAGGCTCCAGGGCGCGTGGGGCGAGCCCCCGCCCGTCCCACCGCCGATCTCGGCACGCTCCGCCCGCCGCTGGCGGGCCCAATGGAGGCCTCATGGTTCGCACCCCTCACTGGCGCCCCTCTCCCCGCCCCAAGCCCGGCCCCAAGAAGCCCCGCTAAAGGCGCAGCTCTCCGCATCGTTCACCTGGGCCCAGCTCGTCGCAGCCCCCGGTGCCGACGCCCGTCGCCCGACATCAAGACCACCCTTCGGGGTGGTCGCGTCGTCTCTGCCCGACCGCCCTGGAGCCCTGTATGTCCCTCGCCAAGGCCCGCGTCCTCAAGGGCGCGACCCCGCCGCTGCCCCCAGGCCCGCCTTATGCCTGCTCGGAGCTGCAAGACTGGGTGGGGCGCTCCTTTCAGCTCCCCGCGGGCGATCCGCGGCTGCCGGCCCTCCACAAGGGCGGCGAGGCGCCCACGCCCCAGCTCGACAACCTCGTCGGGGCCGTGAAGTACTGGCAGGAGCACCCGGAGTGGATGGACATCCACGACCCCGAGAGCCCCAGCCACGAAGACCGCATGCTGGAGCGCGCCCTCTACCTGCGCCGCTGGGCCCCGCAGCTCGACGCCGCTCGGCGCCTGCTCGACCTCGGCGGCGGCGTGGGCCGGTTCACCCTCTGGCTGCTCGAGCAGGGCAAGGAGGTCGAGCTGGTCGATCCCGACCTGCGCAGCCTGTGGCGGGCGGTGTCGGTCGGCGCCGCCACCGAGGGCAAGCTGGACGTGCACTGGACGACCGGTGAGCGCATGCCGCCCCTCGCGCCCGTCGATACGGCCCTGCTGGTCGAGGTCCTCAACTATGTCGAGGACCCAGCCGCCGTGCTCGCCAACGTGCATCGGGTGCTGCAGCCCGGCGGCACGCTGCTCGTGAGCGTCGAGGCCCGCTGGGGCTGGGCGGCGGCGCTGGACGCCCACGACGGCACGCTGGAGGCCTTTTTCACCGATGGCATCGTGCATCAGCCCGGCGATCGCTGGGTGCGCACCTTCGAGCGCGAGGCCTTCGCCGCGCTGCTCCAGGGCGCCGGCTTCGAGGTCGAGGCCATCTGGCCGAGCCACTACGTGCTCAGCGGGCCCTTTGAGCTCGCGGCGGGCCCCATCGACGAGGCGGCCCTGTTCCGCTACGAAGACCTGCTGGCCGCACATCCCATCTCCGAGCGCCTCAACCGGGCCTGGATGGCCGTCGCCCGCCGGGTCTGAGCGGGCCCCGTCCCGCCGAAGGAGCCGTGGATGAGCTCGACCTTCCGGCCGTGGGCTGCGGCGCTCGGCCTCGTCGCTCTGCTGGCCGCCGCGCCCCGCGCCGCTGCGGGCCCGACCGCGCCCGCCGCTTCTTTGCGGCTGCGGTCCGGCGTGGCCACCCTGCAGGTGCGCGCCCCGGATGGCGAGCACCTCAACCCGAGCGGACCGGCGCGCTTGGAGATCGACGGCGCTGAGCTGCGCGGCCTCGGCGACCTCTCCGGCGCCTCGCTGCCCCTCCGCCCGGCCGACGCGCCGCGGGTCGCGCAGCTGGAGGTCCCCCTGTGCGAAAATGGGGGACAAACCTGCCGCCTCGCCGCCCTGGTCGCCGAGCTCCCGGCGGGGCCGCTGCCCAAGCGCCTGGTCTTCGATCCGCCGGTCGCCCGCGTCGTGGAGGCCGGCTCCGGGCCGGCGGCGCGGATCTACGACTTCTCTGCGGTGTGGTGCCCCCCTTGCAACCAGATGAAGTTCGAGGTGCTCGACGACCCGGAGAACGCGGCCGAGCTGGCGCACTATGACGTGCAGGTCATTGATGTCGACAAGCCGGAGAGCTGGCCGCTCAAGAGCCGCTACGCCGTCGGCGGCTACCCGACTTTGGTGGCGGTCGATGCCCAGGGCCGAGAGCTCAGCCGGTACCTGGGCTATCGGGGCGAGGCGGATCTGCTCGGCTGGATGCGCGGGCTGGCCGGGGCGGCGCCGCTCGACGCGCTCCGGGCCGGACCGTCGCTGCCCGTGGAGCATGCGGCGGCGGCGGCCACCGCCCGGTCCCTCGCCGAGATGGGCGAGCTGGACGCAGCGCGGGCTTGGCTGGCGGCCTCGGCGCCCGGCAGCCTCGACTACCACCTCGCGCACCTCGCCCTCGACCCCGTCCCGGCCGACGCCGACTTCCTCCTGGCCCACGCGCCGCCGGGCGAGTGGGTGCCGGTGGTGATCGAGGCGTGGCCGGAGCGGTGGGCCGAGCTCGCGCCCCACGTGTCCCAACTCAGCCCCGAGCTCGCGGCCTGGGCCTTCTCCGCCCACGCCGCGGCGGCGCCCCCCAAGGACGCGGCGGCCGCGGCGGTCGCCCGCTGGGCTGCGGTGAACCTCGTGGAGGGGCTGGTCACCGACGATCTGGAGCGCAGCCGGCCCCACGTCACCTGGCTCGCCGCGCTCCGGGCCGAGGCCGGGGATCTGCCGGGGGCCCTGTCGCTGTTGTCGCGCTACGCGGCGGCGTTCCCGGCGGAGTTCACCTTCGAGCACGCGGCGGCCGGGCTGCTGCTCGACGCTGGGCGCCTCGCCGAGGCCGAGGCCCACGCGGAGCTCGCCCTCGGGCTCGCCTATGGCGATCAGCGCCTGCGCGCGGTGGTGGTCTTGGCCCGGGCCCTCGATGGCCAAGGCCGCAGACCCGAGGCCGCGGCCCGGCTGCGGGCCGAGCGGGCCGCCAGCCCCCAGCCCTCGGCCGAAGATCGGGTGCGCACAACGCGGTACATTGACGCAGTGGACGCCATTCTCAAGGAGTGGGGCCTCTCGCCTTGAGGCAGGGCCGCCCGTCGCGGTGGCCGCTCGCCGGCCTCGCGCTCGGCTTGGTCGTCGTGGGGGCCCGCGCCGCCCCTGGGGCGCCGTCCGCCGCCCCGCCCGATGCGCCCGCGCTGCCCGGCGGCGGGCTCCAGGCGTGGCGACCCGCCCCGCCGGCGGGCCTCGGCCTGTCCGCGGCCGACTGTGGGACCTGCCATCGCCAAAAGCACGCCGCCTGGAGCGCCTCGCAGCACGCGGGCGCGTGGTCGGACCCGGCTTTTCAGGCCTCCTGGCGGCCCTGGCCCAACGGCTGGTGCCTCAACTGCCACCTGCCGCTGGCGGCCCAGCAGGTCGAGGTGCTCGGCGGTGAGGCGATCCCCGGCGCGCTCCACACCGCGGCGCGGTCGGGCGGCGCGCTGGCGGCGGAGGGCGTGAGCTGCGCGGTCTGCCACGTGCGGGACGGCGCTTTGGTCTCTGCGGGGGCGCCCTCCCGGTTGGCGCGCGCCGCGCACCCCATCGCGGCCGATCCCGCGCTCAGCGGGGCGGAGCTCTGCGCCGCCTGTCACCAATTCCCCTTCCAAAATCACACGCCACGGCACCCTTTCGGCCTCAGCGACGCGCCGCTGCAGGACACCGTGGCGGAGTGGAGGGGCTCCGCGGCGGCGGTGGCGGGCGTGGGTTGTGCGGACTGCCACATGCCCCGGGGCGCGCACGGCTTCCCCGGCGGACACGACCTGCCGGCGCTCCGGCGGGCCCTGTCAGTCGAGGTGCGCCCAGACGGCCCAAGCACCGTGGCGGTGCGGCTTCAGAGCCAGGGGGTCGGCCACAAGCTGCCCACCGGCGACCCCTTTCGGCGGCTGACAGTGCAGCTCTGCGCCCACCGGCTGCGCTCCACCTCGGACCCATGCGAAGACGTCGTGGGTGAGGCGATCTTCCGCAAGACCTTCGAGGGCACTGAGCGCGCCTGGGCGGTGCTGGAGGACCTCACGGTGCCGGCGCCGGTCGAGGGCAGCGTGGCCGAGCGCACCTTGAACGTGCCGGTCCGGGCGCCGGCGCTCGGGTGGTCCCTGCGGATCGACTGGCTGGACCCCGCCACGACCCAGGCGCTGCCCCCCGAGGCGGTGGGCGCGGTCCTCGAGGTCGGCGCGGTCGAGGCCCCCCGCGACGCTTCCCCGCGGGACGATCCGCCGGTGGGGCGCTAGGGAGGCAGCCCCTCGCCCGTGGAGCCCGCCATGTCCCGCTGCGCCCTGAACGTCGCCCCCGTCGCCGCCTCCGCCGAGGGACCCCGCGCCAAGCCTGGGCTCCAACGCCGCCCCTCGTCAGGGCGCGGGTGGCTGGGCCTCGCGCTGGTCGCGGTCCTGGGGCTTCCGGCGGGGGCCGAAGCGGCGCCCGCGCTCTCCGCCGATCTCGACGGGGACGGCAAAGCGGAGTCCATCGCCGCCCTGCCCGGCAAGGTGACGGCCGGCGCCGCGGTCTTCGAGTGCGGCTACGACGGCTTCACCTGCGCGGTCTCGGTGGTGGACGTTCACCCCGGCGACAAGCGCAAAGAGCTCGTGATCTGCGGAGAGGCCCCGCGGGTGGATCGGTCCTGTGACCTCTACGTCTACGAAGGTGTCGCGCTGCGGCTTGTTCCGGTCAAGAGCCGGCCGGATGATCCCCAGCTCGGCGCCCTGAAGATCACCGCGCCGGGCAACGGCCACCTGATGGTGGAGAGCTGGGAGCGGCTCTACACCCGCCTCGAAAAGTACGAGGTGGACGCCAAGTTCGCCGAGCTGCGGCTGGTTCGGCAGCCTTTTCAGACGGTGGGCTACGAGGCGCGCTGCCAAGGCCAGCTCACCCTGCACCTCGAGGTGGGCGGCGGGCCGGTCGTGGCCACCACCAAGGCCGACAGCTCCGTCACGGTCCTGCTGGAGGACGGGCTCAAGCTGGAGCACTTTTTGGTCAAAAGCGCCACGGGGCTGCTTGGCTGGGTCCACATTGACGCGCTGGTCGGCGCTTGCGAGCAGGTCCGCATGACCTACTCCGCGGGCTGAGCGCCGCGGGGGCTTCGGCCTCGGCGAGGGGGCGGGCGCCTCCGGTGGTCCGCCTGCCGCGCCTTGTATAGGGGAGGGGCATGGACCTCGGCGACCTCATCGAGCGGTTTCTGCACACCGGCGAGGTGGACGCGCGGGCGCCTGGGTGGCCGCGTCGCTCGCGCGCGGAGCGGGCCGCGGCCGAGGACAGCCTGAGGGCCGTGCTCGCCAAGGTGGTCCGCTACCGGGCCCACCGCGCGCCGGGCCGGGGTCGCGGAGCGAACGGTGATCCCCCCGAGCTCTCCGCTTCGGCCTTGGGTCCGCGCTTGTCCCCGATGCTGGAGGGGCTGCTTGGGGTCGAGGCCGCCGGCACGCTGCTCGCCGCGCTGCCCGGCCGGCTGCTCGTGCCGAGCCCGCAGAACTTTGAGGCGCTGGCGGCCCGCCTGCCGCCGAGCGTGGCCTGGAGCCTCGCCAACCTGCTCCTCGACGACCTGGGCGCGCCGACCTTGGCCGACGACGTGCCGGTGCTCGACGGCTTCTGCTGGGACGCGCGGGCCTACATCGCCGGGCGGGCCCTGCGCGCCCGCGACCTCGGCGGGGACGCCCGCGACGTCGTCGTGCACGAGCTGGCTCACTTGCTTCACGACGTGCCCAACGGTGTTTTCGGTCTGAGGCCGGCCAAGGCGCCGCCCATCGCCGTGCCCCCGGCCCGCCAAGAGACCTTCGCCTACGCCGTGGAGCTGTTCTCCTGCCGGCTGCGCGACGGGCGCTGGCCCAGCTTCGACGCCCTGCTGCACGACCGCCGGGTGGACGCCGCCGCGCTCGTCGCGCTGCGCCTGGGCTGTGAGGCCGACCTGGGCGCTGGGTGGAGCTTGTTGCGGCATTTTGGGGCAGAAGGGGCGCTGACGGTCTGCCCGGGTGTGGAGGCGGCCCGCGCTGGGTAGACTGCCACGGACCAGGAGCCCCCATGCCCGCCCCAATCGCCGCTGTTCGCCGATCCAACCGCCTTGCGCTGCTCTGCCTGTCCGTGCCGCTCGGCATGGCCGCCTGCCAGGACTACAACCTGGAGGGCAAAGAGGACCCGAACGCCGGGGGCGATGAGGGGGGCGACGGCGGCAGCGGCGACGGCGACATCGACGCCCCGGCCGACTGCGCGCCGGCCGCCTTCCCCGCGGAGGCGCTCGGCACCGACGACCTCTGCACCGCCGAGCCTGCGGGCGGCTTCGACCCGGTCGTGGAGTGGGAGTACGGCACGGGCCAGGGCTGCCTGTCTCAGCCCTTGGTCGGCGACGTGAACCGCGACGGCAAGCCCGACATCGTGCTCAACCTGCTCGCCAACTTCTTCAACCCGCCGGGCGCCTTGGTGGTGCTCAACGGCGATGGTTCGGGCGTGCTGTGGCAGGACACCGCCGCCCGGATCGCCTACGGCTCCCCGCCAGCCCTGGGCGACATCGACGGCGACGGCTTCACCGAGATCGTGTTCGTGCGGGAGTACGCGAGCGCCTTGTTCGCGGTCGGCGACTACACCGCCGTGGCCTATGATCACGACGGGCGCCGCAAGTGGGAGTCGGCGCACTTCATCGGCCTCGACTTTGAGTCGGCCTCGGCCCCCAACATCCGCGACATGGACCACGACGGAGAGCCCGAGGTTGTCGTGGGGCGCGTCATCCTCAACGGCGAGGATGGGAGCACCCAGGGCGTTGGGGCCCACGGGCGCGGCAGCTACGGCATCGTCTCCCTCGGCGGCCTCACGGTCTCGGAGGCCAGCGTGCCCGCCGTCACCGACCTCGACCTCGACGGCGTCGATGAGGTCATCGTCGGCAACGCGATGTACGCCCCGGACGGCAGCACGCTCTGGTCGGACCTCGGCCAAGAAGACGGGATGATCAGCGTCGCCAACCTCGACGATGACCCCGAGGGCGAGTTCGTCGCCATCAGCTACAACACGATCCGCGCGGTCGACACCGACGGGCGCGTGATGTGGGGGCCGACCGAGCTCACGGCGGCCAACATCTTGGCCACGGCCGCCATCGCCGACCTCGACGGGGACGGCCGCCCGGAGATCGTGACGGCCGGCGGCAACCAGGTCACCGCCTTTCACGCCGATGGGAGCGTGTTTTGGACCGCCGCCGCCACCGACGAGTCCGGCGCCACCGGGGCCAGCTTTTTCGACTTCGAGGGCGACGGCAAGCTCGAGGTCGTCTACATCGACGAGCTCGACATGGTGGTGCTGGACGGCCAGACCGGCGCCCGCCGCTTCGTGAACTCCGAGCACGGCAGCAACACCATGTTCGACTACCCGACGGTGGCCGACGTGGACAACGACGGCGAGGCCGAGATCGTGGTCTGCCACAACAGCTTCGGCTCGGCGGTCTCGGTCTACGGCGATCGCTCCGGCGCCTGGCGGCCGGCGCGCAAGGTCTGGAATCAGCACGCCTACGATATCAACAACATCAACGATGACCTCACCGTGCCCACCTTCGCCGAGCCCGGCTTCACGGTGCACAACACCTGGCACTCGTCGGTCCCCGCCGACCTCGGCGCCATCGGCCTCGATCTGAGCGGCGAGATCTTGGCGGTCTGCGAGGACGACTGCAGCAGCGGCGTGGTCTACGTCACCTTCCGGGCCCGCAACGTGGCCGGGGAGGCCGTGGGCGAGGACATCTCCATGACCCTCTACGCGGTGGACGCGGACGGGGTCCTCCGGGCGGTCGAAGGCGCGGTGATCAGCGGCGGCATCGACAGCGGCTGGTCGAGCGACGCGGTGGTGGTGGCCGTCCCAGCGGCGGAGGTGGACGGCGCCGAGGCCCTTCAGCTCCAGGTGGACGACGACGGCACCGGCACCGGGGCCTACGCGGAGTGCGCGGAGTTCAACAACGTCTTCGTCTGGCCCGGCCCCTTCTGCGCCGACTGAGCGGGGCCGCAGCGCCCCGCCATCGCCATTGCTTTGCCCCAAAC
Organism: Deltaproteobacteria bacterium; assembly: GCA_947462115.1. Lineage (GTDB taxonomy): Bacteria > Myxococcota_A > UBA796 > UBA796 > UBA2385 > JAEUKK01. Next base: position 11,484 of record CANHON010000022.1, read on the forward strand.
GTGGCTCTGGACGGAGCTTGCCGCAGGGCTATGGCTCGCTCAGCCTTGTGACCGCCGCCTTCCCCGCGGCCCTTGGAGACCGATGTTCCCCGCCCTGCTCGCGCTCAGCTTGTCCCTGCCCACCGCCTTTGCCAACAACACCGGCAAAACAGGCGTGTCCACCTCCGGCTGCACGACCTGCCATGGCGCGTCGGCGGACTCGACGACCACCACGACCATCTTGAGCTCGGCCACTTCGGTGACGCCAGGGACGGTCGTCACCATCACGGTCACCGTCGCCACCACCTCGGGCTCGCGCACCCACGCCGGCTTCAACGCCTCGGTGGTGGACAGCTCGGGCGCCAACGCGGGCACCTTGGGGGCGGGCACCGGGAGCAAGGTCTCGTCCAGCGAGGCCACCCACACCGGTCGGCGGGCGATGAGCGGCGGCAGCACGTCGTTTACGTTCACCTGGACGGCGCCAGCGACGGCGGGGACCTACACGGTGCGCGGCGTGGGCAACGCCGTCAACAACAACAGCGCTTCGTCGGGCGACGGGTGGCGCCTCGGCACCAGCGTCTCGATCGCGGTCTGCGCGGACGCCGATGGCGACGGTGTGTTGGCCTGCGCCGGTGACTGCAACGACAGCAGCTCGGCCATTCGCCCCGGCGCCTCGGAGCTGCCCGGTGACAACGTCGACCAGGACTGCAACGGCTCCGAGACCTGCTACACCGACGCCGACAACGATGGCTTCGCGACCGCGACGACGCTGGTGTCCTCCGACGCCGACTGCAACGACGTCGGGGAGGCCGTGGCCACCGATCCCCGCACGGACTGCAGCGACGGCAACGCCGCGATCTTCCCCGGCGCAGTGGAGCGCTGCGACAGCCTCGACAACGACTGCGACGCGCTGACCGACGACGCCGACAGCGGCCTCACGGGCGGCACCAGCTACTACCCGGACGGCGACTCCGACGGCTTTGGGCTCACCAGCGGCCTGCTCAGCCGCTGCGCGGCGCCCCCCGGCTACGTGACCGTGGGCGGCGACTGCAACGACGCGAGCGGGACCATCCGCCCCGGCGCCACGGAGACCTGCGACGGCGTCGATCAAGACTGCGACGGCGCCATCGACGACGGGGCCGTCGGCGGCTCCTCTTGGTACCCCGACCTGGACGGCGACGGTTTCGGCGATCCCGCGGCCTCGATCACCTCCTGCACCACCCCGCCCTCTGGCTACATCGCCGCGGCGGGCGACTGCGACGACACCCGCGTGGCCATCAACCCCGATGGCACCGAGGTCTGCGACCGCCTCGACCTCGACGAGGACTGCAACGGCGTCTCCGACGACTTTGACGCCGGCACCGACAGCAGCACGGCCACGGACTGGTACGGCGACGCCGACGGCGACAGCTTCGGCGGGGCCTTCTTGGGCCGCACCTGCGAGGCGCCCTCTGGCGCCGTCTCGACCACCGGGGACTGCGACGACAGCGACAACAGCCGCTTCCCCGCGGCCGCCGAGTCCTGCACCGACGCGGTGGACCTCAACTGCGACGGCGTCGTCAGCCGCGTGGATCTGGACGAGGACGGCCTCGCGGCCTGTGAGGAGTGCGACGACACCGATCGGGACGTCTTCCCGGGCGCGGTCGAGGTCTGCAACGACAAGGATGACGACTGCGACGGTGTTGTTGACGGCGAGCTGGCCACGGACGCCGCCACCTTCTACATCGACGCCGACGAGGACTCCTACGGTGACCCGGGCGCGCCGGTGCAGAGCTGCAGCGCCACCGAGGGCTTGGTCAGCGACAGCAGCGACTGCGACGATGGCGACCCCGCCGTCAACCCCGGCGCCACGGAGCTCTGGTACGACGGCACCGACCAGGACTGCGACGCCAATGACGACGACCAAGACGGCGACGGCGTGCCCTCGCCCGAGGACTGCGACGACACCGACGCCGCGCTCACCGATGACTGCGGCGACGAGGGCGGAGACGGGGCGACCGACGGCACGACCGACGGCTCGGCCGACGGCTCGGCAGACGGCGGGGATGGCGCGGCGGACGGCGCTGCCGACGGCGCCGATGGCGCGGCGGACGGCGGCGTCAGCGACGAGGACGGGGCCACCAAGGACGAAGGCGGCTGCTCTTCGGCGCCGCGCGCGGCGGGCCTGATGGCCGTGCTGATGGGGCTCGCGCTGAGCTTCCGCCGTCGGCGCTAAGCGGAGCGCTCAGGCGTCGGCGGTCGGCGTCGGCCGCTCGGCGCCGAGCAGCGCGTCGAGCTGGCTCCGTCGGGCCAAGCTGGCCAGCGTGTGCCGGTTCAGCGACTGGAAGAAGGCCTGCTCAGCGCTGACCAGGGCGCGCTGAAGGCCACAGCCGTTGATCAGCGGGCACTCGCTGTGCTCGTCGCTCAGGCACTCCACGAGGCCGCTCTGGGGCTCGATGCTCCGGATGACCTCGCCGATGTGCACCTCTGTGGCGGGCTTCGCGAGGCGAACACCGCCGCCGCGCCCGCGGGCCGAGCTGACCCAGCCGGCTTGGCCGAGGTGCTGGACCACCTTCTGCAGGTGGGTGAGCGAGACGCGAAACTGTTGGGCCAGCGTCGCTACGGGCACGTTCTGGTTTGGCTGCATCGCCAGCGCCAGGAGGACGCGGAGCGCGTAGTCGGTGTGGGTTGTGAGGCGCATTTGATGAGTATAACGACGGGTGCGCCTTTGTTGACGGGCTCAACACTAAGGTTCCCCCCGTAGATGACGGCTCTGGCGGGTTGGAGGCCCTCGGTCGAGAGCGCCCTCAGGCAGCGAATTGCCTGTTCGTGTTATGGTTAAGTGGCCCGTTCCTACTACGGCATCATCCGGTTCGTTTGGGCGGGGCCTCGGGCTGGGGCGGCGGGCGCTTCAGTCTTCGGTCGGCCGCCAAGCCCGGTGATCCCACCGCTCGTCGGCGACCTTTCGGGGATCGCGGCGGCGCTTCTGCGCGTCATCCTTGGCCTTCACCTCCGCCATCAGCTTGCGGAAGGAGGCCAGCCGCCCCGGCTCCAGCTCGCCCTCGGTGATGGCCTTTTGCAGCGCGCAGCCCTGCTCGCGGCTGTGGGTGCAGCCCCGAAAGCGGCAGCCCTCGGCCAGCGCGGCGAGGTCGTCGAAGGAGCGCTCCACCCCCGTCCCGTCCCAGAGCTGCAGCTCGCGCATGCCGGGCGTATCGATGAGCACGCCGCCGCTGTCTTCGCCGGGGCGGATCGGCGGGAGCACCAGCAGCTCGCGGTGGGTGGTGGTGTGGCGGCCCTTCTCGTCGTCGGTGCGCACCTCGCCCACCGCCAGCTCCGGCGCGCCGATCAACATGTTGATGATGCTGCTCTTTCCGACGCCGCTGCTGCCCACGAGCCCGAGGGTGCGCCCCGGCCGCAGGCGGGCCTGCAGGGCCTCGACCCCATCGCCCCGGCGGGTGGAGAGCGCGAGCACCGGCGCCGCGGCGGCGATCGGCCCGAGCAGCGCCGCCACCGGATCTCCGCCGGGGGGCGCGAGGTCGATCTTGTTGACCAGGACCAGCACCTCGGCCCCGCTGGCCTCCGCCGCGGCGAGGTAGCGCTCGACCCGCCGGACGTTGAGCTCCTTGCCCCAGGCGGTGACCACCACCACCAGATCGAGGTTGGCGGCCACGACCTGCACGGCGACCTTGCGGCGGGGCGTCTGCCGCAGCAGGGCCGTCCGCCGCGGCAGCACCGCCGCGACCCGGGGCTCGGGCACCTCCGGCAGCAGCACCCAGTCGCCCACCCGGGGCCGCAGGAGCGCGAGGGCGGGGTCGCTGCTGTCGTGCTGGCTGCCCCGGGGTGCCCAGGCCAAGCGCGGGCCCTCGGGCCCAACGACCACGAGCCGGCCGCGGTGCTCGACCGAGACGCGCGCCGGACGGAGGGCCGGACCCTCGAGGAGCTCGGGGCTGAGCTGCGCCCGCGCGAGGGCCTCGGCCGCTGCCCAGATCGGGTCCCAGCCCAGCGCCGCGAGCGGGGGCGCGCTGCGGCGAAGGCCGCGCTCCAGCGCCAGAGCGGCGCCAGCGTCGTCGTCTTCGTCAAGGTCTTCCGCCTGCGGGGGCGCGGGAGGCGGTCGGCGCGCGGCCATGGGACTCCTGGGGCCGCGGCGCTCCTCGCTTGGCGGACGGGCCCCCCTCGTGTAGCCTCCCGACTGTCCGCGCGCCGCAATCCCGCGGGCAGAGCCCAAGGAGGCCCCCATGTCCCCGCTCCGTCCACGTCTGCCCGCGGCCGCCGCCCCCGTCGTGCTCGCGCTGGGGCTGCTGGGGTGCCGTCCGCCGCCCGACGCGCCGGCCAAGCTCGAAGACCTCTGCGGCTATCTTTATGATCACATTGGGGATGAGGAGGACGACGCCCTCCAAGAGGGCCTCCGAAACCTGCGGGTGTGGATCGACAAGGGCGACAACTTCGCCGCCACCGAAGAGGGCTACAGCATCACCGAGCTGGCCCAGTCCACGGTGGACAAGCTCGACAGCCGCGAGCGCGACACCTCGGACCTCGTCGGCGCCGCGACCATCTACGGGCACGGCCACAAGCAGCGCGCCCTCGTGGACGCCATCGTCGTGAAGAACCAGGAGGAGGTCTTCACCGACAACTACCTGGCCTACGAGCGCACCTTCGACCAGTCGCCCAAGTGTTTCCCCGATCGGGAGTGCATGGCGCTCATCGGCAAAAGCACGTCGTCGACCAGCTTTGTGGGCGCGGAGATCACGACGGTCAACCGCATCCAGTTCCGCTGGGTGGAGGTCGACGACGAGTGGTACGTCGTTCGGCGCAACTGGCTGCTGGACCCGGCCTCCACCAGCGTCTTCGGCACCGACATCGTGCTGGAGTCGCAGTACTTCCTCGGCGTGGTGCTGCCCCGGGGCGCGAAGACCCAACACCTCATCGCCACCTGGATGGAGGGCGACTACGGCGCCCTCCCCGTCAGCGACGACTTCCTCAAGAACCAGATCGTGAAGTCCATGCAGGAGCAGGGCGAGCAGCTGGAGGCCTACCTCGACGCGCGCTGAGGCCGAGCAGGCCGGGGCGGCAGCGCCCTTGTGGGGCCTCAGGGCCTCGTCTTAGCCGCCGCTGCGGCGAATGGTGGGGGCCAGCGGCCCGTAGCCGACCCGTGACCGCCCCGCTTTTCGCGGCACAGTGGAGGAACTATGTCCAGCCTTCGAACCGCGCTGCTGCTCGGCGCGCTGAGCGTTGTGGCCCTGGGGTCGGGGACCGCGTCGGCCTTCTGCGGGACCTACGCCGGCAGCGCCGGCAGCACCCCGACCAACCGCGCGAGCCAGGTGGTGCTGGTCCGCGAGGGCCGCCGCACCACGATCACCATGGCCAACGACGTCGTCTCCGCCGGGACCTCGTTGAGCATGCTCATCCCGGTGCCCGGCGACGTGGACCCCGCCGACGTGCGGCTCGTCGACATCGGCCTGATGGAGCGGGTGGACAAGTATGCGGCCCCCCGGCTCGTCGAGTACACCTGCGATGATCTGCACGGCGGCGACAAAGCCGTCGGCTGCGCGGGCTGCGCCGGAGACCTCGCCAAGGGGCTCCTCAGCCGCTTCGCCTATGAGAACTTGCCCGGCTTCTTGGAGTCCGCCGGGCTCGCCGACGCCGCCATCGAGTACGAGGTCCTCAGCCCGAGCTCGGTGGAGGAGCTCAGCGGGGCCAGCACCCTCGTCGGTCGGGAGATCTCCACCGCCGCTTCGCCGCTCATCCAGGAGCAGATCGACGCCGGGAGCAGCTTCATCAGCGTCAAGATCGACCTGCGCGAGGCCGGCCTCGGGGCGCTGTGGCTGCCGCCCATCCAGTTCGCCTACGAGAGCGACAACATGGTGCTGCCGATCAAGCTCGGCACCACGAGCTCGGCTGGCGTGCAGGACGTCATTTTGCACGTGATCACCGGCGGGACCAAAGGCCAGGTCGGCATCTCCAACTACGCCGAGATGAGCACCGACGCCGAGTGCATGTGGGACCGCGAAGGCCTGCAGAGCTTCAGCGGCTTTTGGAACGAAAAGGTCGATGCGGCCTTTGTGGAGGCCGGCGGCACCGCGGCCTTTATGACCGAGTACGTCTGGGGCCCCACCGCGTGTGACCCCTGCACCGGCGCGGGCCCGCTGGGCGAACAAGACCTCAAAGACCTCGGCTACGAGGGCGATCCGACGCAGGCCACCCTCACCCGGCTCCACGCGCGCTTCGTGGCCTCGGCGGTCGAGGCCGACCTGATGCTGTACCCGACGAACTCGGTCACCAACCAGCAGTACCGCTTCATCGCCTACGACGAGACCTTGGAGTCCGACTTCCCGGTCTGCGGCGAAGGTTTCGTCGATAACCCCGGCTCCTGCGAAGCGGAGGACACGGCGCTGTCGGGCAGCGCGCCCCTCCCGGTGGGCTGGATCGTGCTCGCGGGCGGCGGGCTCGTCGGGCTCGCGCGTCGTCGGCGCGGAGATCCTGGGCGAGCCTAGTCAAGGCCCGGCCGCGTGGAGCCGTAGACCCGTCTGGAGGTCTACCCATGCGCCCTGTTGTCCGATCGCCCTTCGCCGCTGTCTCTGCTGGTCGCGCCCCTGCGGCGCTGCTCCTGGGGATCGGCGCGGCAGCGCTCCTCTCGGCCTGTGAGTCGACCGAGCCCGCCCCCTCGCTGGAGCTCGAGGACTCGGGCGGCAGCGCAGCGGAGCCCGCCGTTTTTCCGGAGGACGGCGGCCAAGCGGCCCTCCCCGATGAGGTGCTCGAGGCGCTGGCCGGGGTCGGCGAGGTCGAGGTGCTGCTGGAGCTCGACGAGATCGAGCTGACCGCGCCGGAGGTGGCGGAGGTGCTCGCCGAGCTCGACCTGGACGCCGCCGCGCTCCCTGGCCTGGAGCCGGCCGAGCGAGAGGGCGTGGAGGCCGCCCTTCGGGAGGCCCGCGCCGGCCTGTTTGATGACGTGGTCGATCGGCTCATCGGCCGCCTGCCCGCGGAGGCCGAGCTCGGCCGCCGCTACCGCCACGTCCCGATGGTGATGGTGCGCGTGAGTCGCCTCGAGGCGCTCCAGGCGCTGGCCGCCGATCCCCTCGTGCGGGTCATTCACCCCCAGCGGGTCTATGAGCCCTTCCTCACCCAGAGCCTCGACCTCATCAACCAGCCGGAGGCCGCGGCCGCTGGCCACACCGGCGCGGGCGTGGCCGTGGCCGTGCTCGACACCGGCTTGGACTTCACCCGCGCGGCCTTCGGCTCCTGCTCGGCCCCCGGCGCAGGCGGCGCCTGTCGGGTGGTCGCGGCGCGTGACTTTGCCCCTGCCGACGGTGTTGTCGACTCCGGCTCCTTCCACGGCACCAACGTGGCGGGCATCGTCGCCGGGGTCGCGCCCGGGGCGAGCCTGATCGGGCTCGACGTCTTCCGGGCCGATGGCGGCGGCTACACCAGCGACATCGTGGCGGCCATCGACTGGGTCATCGCCAACAAGGCCGTCTACAACATCGCGGCGATGAACCTGAGCCTCGGCGGCGGCTCCTTCACCGCCCTCTGCCCCAGCGACGCCTTCGAGGTGGCCCTGGGCAGCGCCAAGGCGGCGGGCGTCGCCGCGGCCGTGGCGACCGGGAACAACGCCTACACCAACCGCGTGGCCAGCCCCGCCTGCGCGCCGTCGGCCATCCGGGTGGGCGCGGTCTACGACAGCAACATGGGCGGCGTGGGCTGGTCGGGCTGCTCCGACGCGAGCACCGCGGCCGACAAGGTCACCTGCTTCTCCAACTCGGCGAGCTTCGTGGACCTGCTCGCCCCCGGCGCCTTGATCACCGCGGCGGGGATCACCCAGGGGGGCACCTCGCAGGCCACCCCGCACGTGGCGGGCGCGCTGGCGGTGATGCGCGGGGCCTTCCCCAGCGACGACATCGACGACCATGTGGATCGTCTGAAGAGCACGGGGCGCAACGTCCTCGACACGCGCAACGGCTACTCCTTCCCGCGGATCGACGTGGAGGCGGCGGTGGCCGGGGCCGGCCTCGACTGCAGCGTCACGCTCTCGGGGGCCCCGAGCACGGTGAGCGCCGGCAGCGGCACCACGACCGTCAGCGTCGGCGTGCAGGCCGGCTGCCCCTGGGCGGCCCGCACCGACGCCAACTGGCTGGTCGCGAGCCCGGCCGTGGGCACGGGCCCCGGCACCTTCACCCTCACCCGCAGCAGCAACGGCGGCGCCTCGCGCACCGCCGGCCTCACCGTCGGCGACGCCACGGCCTCGGTGGTGCAAGCCGCCAACGACGTGCCCACGGTCTCTTTGAGCATCAACGGTGGCCAGGCCTTCACCGGGAGCCGGTCGGTCAACCTGAGCGTGGGGGCGACCGACAGCGGCACCGTGACCCACATGTGCCTCTCGACCAGCACGAGCTGCAGCTGGGTGCCCTTCGCGGCCAGCCCCGTCTACACCTTGGCGACCGGGGATCGCGAGAAGCTGCTGCGGGTGCGGGTCAAGGACGAGCACGGCGCGACGAGCGACTGGGCCGAGGCCCGCATCACCCTCGACACCGTGGTGCCGGTCCTGGGCCAGCTCCGGGTCGTCCCGGGCGCCGGGGAGGCGCAGGTTCAGTGGAGCGGCTTCTCCGACGCCGCTTCGGGGCTCTCCTCCGTGCGCGTGGTGTGGGCCGAGGGCGCCGTCACCCCCGACTGCGCCAGCGCCAACGCGCTCACCGGCAGCGGCAGCGGCAGCGGCACGGCCACTGGGCTCACCGACGGCCTCGCCTACAGCTTCCGGGCCTGCGCCGCCGACAACGTCGGCAACCGCTCCACCTCGCCGGTGGCCTATGCGGTGCCGGTCGGCGCGGGCGGCGCGGGGGCGAAGCTCAGCATCAACGCCGGGGCCGCGGTCACCAACAACCGCAGCGTCACGCTGACCTTGACCCCGCCCTCCGACGCCACGCAGTACTGCGCCAGCAACACCGCCGCCTGCACCCGCTTCTTGACCGTGGCGCCGACCGTGCGCTGGTCGCTGCTCGCCACCCAGGGCACGAGCACGGTGATGGTCTGGTACAAGACCGCGGCCGGCGTGGTCAGCGGTCCCTTCGGGGACAGCGTGCTGCTCGACACGGTGCGCCCCACCGACGGCACGGTGGCCGTGGGTCGCGCGGACGGCGCCCTGGACCTGAGCTGGAGCGGCTTCGCTGACGCGGTCTCGGGCATCGACCGCTACCGGGTCTACAGCCAGGCCACCTCGGCCCCGGCCTGTGGCCGCGGCACCTTGGCCTACGAAGGCCCCGCGACCACCGCGCGCATCAGCGGCCTGACCAACGGCGCGCCCGTGGGGGTCCGTGTCTGCGCCCTGGACGTGGCCGGCAACGTCTCGACCGGCGCCTCGGTGGTCACCTCCGCGGCCTCGGAGGGCGTGGCGCCCACCGGCACGGTGGAGATCGTCAGCGCCGGCAACTACGTGAAGGGAACTGCGGTGGACCTGCGCCTGCAGGCCACCGACTCCAGCGGCGTCACCCAGATGTGCGTGAGCAACACCACGACCTGCACGTCGTTCCGGACCTACGGCGAGACCCTTCGCTGGACCTTGGCCGGCGCCAACGGCACGCAGACGGTCCACGT
>CANHON010000023.1 GCA_947462115.1 Deltaproteobacteria bacterium
CTCGACCAGGGCGATGATCTGGCGGGCTTCACGATCCCGAGCTGGGACTGGATCCAGATCTCCGCGAACCCCGGCGCCACCTTCTCGCGCCAGCGGGGCCGGATGGAGTGGTTCGGCGATGTGTTGGTGCACGAGTTCGCGCACGTCGTCTCGCTGAAGGCCTACCGGGCGCAGTCCGAGGGCGCGTTTGGCGTGGCGCTGGGCGGCCTGTACTCCGACGGCGTGCACGACGTGGCGGTGGGGGCCAACTTTACGATCAGCGACGGCGACTCGGTGTTCTGGACCGAGGGCGGCGCGGAGTACTGGTCCAACACAGCGGGCTGGAACTGGTGGACGGCCTCGCGGGACCAGTTCATCCGGAGCACCGTGCTGGAGGACCGTCTGCTCACCTTTGATGAGTGGCACGAGCGGGCGGGCAAGACCTCCTGGAACGACGGGGAGCGCTACTACCAGCAGGGCTACTCTTTTGGTCTGTACCTGCGGCAGCGCTTCGGCGCCGACACCTACGCCCGCTTCGCCGCGGAGTTCGCCCAGAGCTGGCGGCCGGAGTTCTCCACGGTCATTGAGGACGTGGTCGGCGTCTCCGCCGAGGAGCTGTACTGGGACTGGCGCGCCCACGTCACCGAGCGCTACGAGGCCCAGTACGCCGCGGTGAAGGCCCGGGGCGAGGTGGTGGGCCGCGAGCTGGTGAGCGGGCCGCAGGCGTGGGACTACGCTGATCCCAGCGCCCGCGACGCCTTTTTGAGCAAGCGCCGCTGGGACCGCGAGAAGGAGCGGGAGGCCACCGGCGCCTGGCAGTTCGAGCCCCGGGCCCACCCCGACGGCGGCTACTGGGGCGTGCTGAACCGCGGCATGCTGACGATTCAGCGCCAGACCGACGACCAGATCTGGGCGTTCACCGGCGAGGTGGCCTCGGACGCCGCGGGCCTCGACGAGACGCAGCGCCTGTCCGAGCGGGTGATGACCAGCTTTGAGTTCGGCTGGGACTTCATCCCCGGCCGCGAGGCGGTGGTCGTCACCAAGCTGGAGGACGAGTACCCGCACCACCCCGTCGTGCCGCGCTTCGAATTCGACGGCTACAACCTGTCGGAGCTGGCGGTCTACACGATGCCGGTCCGCGAGGAGTCGAAGAAGGGGCGCACCAGCGCCCAGCGCGGCCCGCGTTCGGTGGCGCGCCTGCCGGTCTACGAAAAAGACGCATTTGAGCGCATCCCCAACACCAAGCGGGGCAGCCAGCCCGCGGTCAGCCCCGACGGCAAGCGGGTGGTCTTCCTCGAGTACCGCGACGGCGGGCACAACCTGGTGAGCATCGCCTTGGACGGCAGCGACAAGCGCTACCTCACCGATCTGCACGACGGGACATGGATGAACAACCCCGACTGGTCGCCGGATGGTCGCCAGATCGTGTTCGCCATGTTCCGCAACTTCCAACAGAACCTCTACGTCATCAACGCCGATGGAACGGGGCTCCGCGCCCTGACCTACGACCAGTGGGAGGAGCTCGACCCCCACTGGTCCAAGGACGGGGGGATCTACTTCTCGGCCGAGCCTGACGGTATTTTCAACATCTACCGCCTGGATCCGGCCACCGAGGAGCTGCGGCAGATCACCAACGTCATCGGCGGCGCGACCACCCCGACCCTCACCGCCGAGGGCAACCTCATCTACATGAACTTGACCTCTTTTGGGTGGAAGGTCACCGGCCTCCCGGCCGAGGAGTTCATGGGGGCGCCGGCCGGGCACCTGTTCCGCACGGCCTCGGAGGTCGAGGAGGGCCTCGTGGCGCAGAGCCTCGCCTACCGCGAGGACTTGAGCCACTGGGCCGACAAGACCGAGCCCTACAAGCTCCGCGCCCGCAGCTTCTCGGCGCCCTATGTGGTGCCGATCTTCCGCCTGCAGAACGACAGCCAGACCGACTTTGGCCTGCAGGGCGGCTGGCAAGGTGGCGCCCAGGACTTCATTCAGAACCACGAGGTGTTCCACCTCGCGTTCTTGGGCGAAGACAACGTGTTCGCCGGTGGCTACACCTACCACGGCTGGTACCCGGACTTCTCGGTGTTCGGCCAAGTCTACATGGGCAAGCGGGACTTTGGCTACAACATCGACGAGGACCAAGACCCGTCGACCACCGACGACCAGACCGTCTATGACGTGAAGCAGAACAACCGGCAGGCCGCGGTGGGCGGGAGCGTGATGTTCCCGTTCAACAATGCCTTCTCGGGCACGCTGTTCGGCAATTACTTCAACTTTGGCTTCCGTGGCACCTCGGACACCGGCTTTCAGCAGTACATGCAGAACGCGGAGGTCGGGACGAGCTGGAACATCACCAGCTATGGCACCAACACTTGGGATGGCGCGCTCGGCGCCAACGCCTACTACGGCCGCAACATTGACCTGAGCTACGCCCACGCTTGGACCGACATCATCTTCCCGGCCTATGGCGGCAAGATCACCGATGACGGCGAGGTCCTCGGCGAGTACGAGTTCAACCGCTACGAGTTCCGCTGGGTGGAGATGCTGCGCCCGCCGTCCTTGTGGGGCCTGCTCGACGGCGCCCGGCGGAACCGCCACACCATTCAGGTGGACTTCCAAGCGGGCTTCATCGACCGAAACGTGGGCCTGAACGACGAGTTTTTCGCCGGCGGTCGCCACCCCTACTTCTGGGGCTATGGCGTCGTTCGACCCAACACCCAGTTCGCGGGCTACCCCTTCTTCTCGCTCAACGGCGAGACGATGGGCACGCTGAACCTCGCCTACCGCTTCCCCATCAGCCAGAGCGTGAGAAAGGCCGTGGGGCCGCTGTTCATCCACGGTGTCTACGCGCAGCTCGGCGGCACGGCCGGCAACCTATGGTCCTTCGCGCCCCCCGAGGACCCCTCGCTCTACTACCGGGACCGCTCGGGCGACCGCATCGCCCGCGACCCCGACGACGTCCGCCGCGAGATCCCCTTTGTGGACGTGGCGCACAAGAACGGCAACCGCATGCTCTACGACCTTCAGGCCGAGCTCCGCGTCCAGAGCACCATGTTCCACTCGTCGAGCTGGGACAGCTTCTTGCGGTTCGCCTACGCGCTCAACGAGATCCGGGGCTACGGCGATGTCAACGGCGACGGTGTCTTCGATACGAGCCCCAACGCCATCGGCGATGAGCTGTCCAATGAGACCGAAATGCCCGGACTGCGGGTGTATGTCGGCCTCGGAACCGGCTGGTAGGTGACCATGAACCGCTCCTCCTCCTCGAGCTCCCCCTGTGTCACGCTGCTTTGGACGGCGCTGCCTTGGACGGCCGTGGCCGCGCTGGGCTGCGGTCGCAACGTATCGGTGGAGTCCTACAAGACCGCCGGCGTCGGCCTCCGTCCGGACGAGATCGGGCCGGAGCCCACGCCCTACGGCGGGCTCATCGAGTACCACCACATCGAATTCGCGGGCGCGGCCCTGCCCTTGGGCCTGACCGGCTTGGTCTCCTTCGACGAGGTGGGCCCCGGCACCGTGGGCATGAAGCCGCCCTATGCCTTGGTCACGGGCACGGCCTTCGTGCTCGACTCCGACCTCCCGCAGATGGACGTGCTGTTCGGCACCTTCGGCGCGCCGCACGCCGCGGTCGGCAGCTGCTACACGAGCTTTGAGCCCCGGGCCTACCTGAACACGACCGCCGACGTGGGCACGGCCATCAGCTTTACCGGCACCTCGGCGGACTTCTCGTTCAGCCTCGACCGCCGACCCGGGATGTACCCCGAGAACAACGTCAAGAACCTGTTTCCCTACTACACCAGCCTCTCGACCTGGCGCCCCACGCCCCAGCTCCGGCGCGCCGACCCCGGCGATCGGCCGGTGGGCGAGGCCGACCACGTGGTGCTGCGGCCGGCCAACTACCTGCACGGGCAGGATGTGGTGATCCGCTTCCCCGGCGGCATTCCGCCGGAGGACGCGTCGGTCTCGTCCATCCCCGTGCCCTTGGCGACCGGCGCGGGCGACGTGAAGCTGCGCCTCCCGCGGCGCCCCGATGGCGTGATGTTGTCTTGGCAAGGCAACCGCTACGATCGGGCAGGCAACGTCGTGTCGGACGGCGAGGTGCGGAGCTGCTTTGAGTTCGCCCTGCGGGACGCCGAGCCGAGCTCGCCCGAGGACTGCCTCGCGCCGCAGGAATTCGCGGAGGATCCCGATGCCATCGTGCCGCAGATGTACACCGGCCCGTGGGATACGACGAGCGGCGTGACCTTCCGCTGGCTGCCCCAGCCCGAAGATGCCCAGGGCGACGCTGATCTCTACGACAAGGTCGTCATCGGCGTGCGGCTGCTCGGCCCGGTGGACACCGACTCCGAGTACAAGCGGGTGAGCCGGATCGCCACCCCGGCCTCCGACGCCGTAAAGGACCGCTGGGCCGAGCTTCAGGCCGATCCCTACTGCTACATTCCCCCGGACGCCGAGGTGCCCGCCACCGGCTACCGCGAGGCGCTGCCCTGTGAGCGCGAGGGGCAGGACTTCGAGTGGGTCGTCGATCCGGCGCTGCTCAAGGACCCCGCCGACCCGAGCTCTTTCGTCGACTCCTTGCAGGGCGAGCCCAGCTACACGGTCGCGGAGCTGGTCTGCAACGTGGATGGCCAGTCAGGGGAGTTCACCGTCACGCCCGAGATGATGGCCTTCGCCCTGGAGTATGGCAGCCTGCACGGCGCCTCGGGCGCGGTGTTCTACTTTGGGCGCACCTCCAGCATCAACGTGAACACGCCGCCGGTTCGGGACCGCTACGGGCAGCGGCGCGACATCGCCCCGGTCCGGGTGCAGTCCACCAGCGCCAAGCTGGGCCGCTTCTGGTGGGCCCGATGATGCGCCGGACCACCCCCTCTTCGTTTGGGTCCTTGTCTGTGTTGGAGCCCGCCATGCCCACGCTCATGCGCACGCCCACGCCTACGCCCCTGCCCACGCTCCTTCCGGCCATGGCTCGCGCTGCCCGCGGCGCCTTGGGCTTGCTGCCGCTGTGGCTGGCGGCCTGCGGCGGGGCCGGGGATCTGCAGCCCTACTACACGGGGCAATCGCCTCGAATCAAGGGCTTGAGCGTGGCGTCCGAGCCCGGAAACATCGGCGGCGGCCCCCTGCACATCGACGGCAGCGGCTTTGGCGACGACCCGACGGCCATCACCGTGATCATCGGCTCGCAGAACGCGCAGGTGGTCGGCGTGACCGAGGACGGCCTCGACGTCATCGTGCCCCGCGGCCCTTTGGAGGGCGGCCCGGTGGACGTGCGGGTCGGCACCATCGGCGGTCAGGCGCGGGCGCGCGGCGCCTACACCTACGATATGGCCGTCGGGGCACCCGACAACAAAGACTTCTACCGCGATGAGGTCGCCTACATCGCCGTGACCAACGACGGGCTGAGCTGCCTCGGCGGCCTGGGCTTCGACGAGGGCACCGCGGCGGGCCTACCTTGCGACGACACCTTCGTGTTCACCGGCCTGGCGGGCCTGGAGGGGCGCGGCGAGGCCATCGACTTCTACTACCCGCGCCTGCACGCCCTCTACACCGGCTACCGGGGCGGCTTCGGCGGCGCGCACGACCTGTCCTGGGAGGAGTGGTCGGTGCAGACCCCTCCCCAAGATCTCGTGCAGGTCGACATTGAGGGCTTCTACTCCGACCAGCGCACCGAGATCAAGAACTTCACCTTGCTGAACCTCGACGTGGAGCGCCTGCTGGAGGCGAACACCCCGGCCTACCGTTGGGATGGCGACACGCTGGTCGACCTGAGCGAGAACGAACGGCGCGGCGTGATCCTGCCCGACGGCCTGCCCGACGGGCGCCGCTGGTGCGCCGATCCCGCCGCGATGGCCGACTTTGCGTTCGCGGGCGCCGAAGGGGAGGGCTGCACCGGGGAGCCCTACACGCCGGTCTCGGTCTCGGGCACCTTCATGACGCCGGTGGACTGCGGTGCGCCCGGCGCGATGGAGTACGACCTCGCCGAGCTGCGGTTCTGCCAGCCCGACGAGTACCAAAACACCCGCTCCTACCGCTTTGAGCCCGAGTGGCCGGTGGGCGAGTACTTCTTCTATGGGGCCCGGCCGGGCGAGGCGAGCTGGGAGCCGGAGGAGGTGCTCGACGTCACCGCGCCGGCCCACGTGCTCCTCGAGGTGCCGGAGCTGGGCGTGAAGCCGACGGAGCTCGTGCTGCCGCCCTACAGCCGCTTCCTCGGCAGCAGCGGCTTCAACTACGACGCGCTGTTTGGGGCCAGCGATGCATCGGTGTACCCCTACTTTGCGATGGTCGGCTTCGACGACGTGTGTGCGGACAGCGACGGGGACGGCCTCACCACCGGCAACGACGTGGCGGCCACCTTCGAGTGGGCGCCCTCGGGCGTCGCGCTGAGCGAGGGCGGCGACATCGTCGGCGCGCGCACCTACGTCCGGATCAACATCAGCTGGGCGGGCCTCGGGTGGATCGGCGGCGAAGGCGTGATGATGAAGGCCACGATCACCGTGCCTGACGCCCACAACGTCGATCCCGAGACCGGGAACTCGCGCATCGAGGTGCCGGCCTCGCTGCTCTACCAGCTCCCCTCGGCCCGCCAGGACATCGGCGCGAGCGGCGACAGCTTCAAGTGGGGCGACCCGCTCCGCACCGACTACGGCTTCATCTTGATGGTGGCCGAGCGCATCACCGAGTACGCCGTGAAGGCGCCGCTGGCCATCGGCGGGCGGGGCGGCGACGCGACGGCGGCCGGGGCGCCGGCCAAGGGCGACGGCACCTTGGTGTTCGCCTACAGCACCGGCGACATTGGCTACCTGTTGTATGGGGTCGGCCCGGACGGCTACGCCTCCTGGATCAACCCAACGGACGGCGGCGACACGTGCACCGACTGCGCCGACAACGACGGCGACGGCTGGGCCGACGCGACGGACCCCGACTGCGCGGCGCTGGGCGACAACGAAGACGGCCGGAACGCGGGCGCCACGACCTGCAACGACGGCGAAGACAACGACGGTGACGGCCTCGTCGACGCCGAGGACCCCGCGTGCAGCGACGGCCGCGACGTCGAGGCCAACTGCGCCGACGGCGAAGACAACGACGCCGACGGCTGGATCGACGTGGCGGACCCCGACTGCCAGCGCGCCGGCGGCACCCTGGACCCCGCCGCCAACGAGCTCGGCCTCGGGGCCACGACCTGCAACGACGGCGAGGACAACGATGGGGACGGCCTTGTCGACGCGGAGGACGAGAGCTGCGCGACCGCCCGGGCACGGGAGGGCAACTGCGAAGACGGCGAGGACAACGACGACGACGGCTGGACCGACGCGCTGGACCCGGAGTGCGGGCCCGAGGGCACCGGGATCGAGGCGGTGGTGGACCTGCTGAGCCCCAACTGCGACGACGCCGCGGACAACGACGGGGACGGCTGGGTGGACAGCGAAGATCCCGACTGTCGCACCACCAGCTCGGAGGAGCGCGGCCTCTCTGCCGCCGGCTGCAACGACGGCGTCGACAACGATGGCCACGGCGATGTGGACCGCGCGGACCTCGCCTGCGCCCGGGCCGGCGCCACTGGTGACGAGGCCCCCCTGCGGGTCGCTGGCTGCGCCGATGGCCGGGACAACGACGCCGACGGCTACATCGACGGCGGCGATCCCGACTGCGAGCTGCCGCCCTACACCTCCGAGCGGCTGCTGGCCTGGCCCGACGACAGCGGGCTCGAGGTCCTGGCCTGCTACAACGGCGTAGACGACGATGGGGACGGTGATGTGGACGGGCTGGACAGCGCCTGCGTGGACGCGCTGGGCCTGCCGAGCGGCTGGACCCGGGCCGAAGATCCGGCGGCGCCCGACTGCTCCGACGGCGTGGACGGCGACGACGACGGCTGGCTCGACGCGTCCGACCCGGACTGCCTCGCCGGGGTGGATGAGCTCGGCTTTGGCCTGAGCGCCTGCAATGACGGGCTGGACAACGACGGAGACTTGGCCTTCGACGCCGAGGATCCGGAGTGCGTCGAGGCGGCCGACGAGGACGAGGCGGGCTGAGCGCCGGACGCGGCCGGGGCAGGGCAGGGGGCAGGGCAGGGGGCGCGGCAGATTCTCCTTGCGCCACCGGCCGGGTTCTGATAGGAGCGCCAGCGCCGGGGCGAGCGAGAGCGAGCCTTCGGTGAGCGCCACGTCTGCGGCGTCGAGATGGTCTGTGGGGCAGTAGCTCAGCTGGTTAGAGCACACGCCTGATAAGCGTGAGGTCGGGCGTTCAAGTCGCCCCTGCCCCACTCACCGTCCCGCCCGCCGCCGTGCGCATGCTTCGGGGGCGTAGCTCAGTTGGGAGAGCACCTGCTTTGCACGCAGGGGGTCAACGGTTCGAGCCCGTTCGTCTCCACCACCTTCGCTGGGTTCGCCCAGCCCCGCGCCTCCCAGCAGCGCGGTTGATCGTGTTGATTTTGGGGCAGTAGCTCAGCTGGTTAGAGCACACGCCTGATAAGCGTGAGGTCGGGCGTTCAAGTCGCCCCTGCCCCACTCACCGCCACCCCCGGCCTCGGTCGGGGGTGGTTGTTTTTGGTCAGGTCGCCGCGCGGGGCCGCTGGGGAGATCGCGCGGTGAAGCCCGGCATCACAGGCGTCGCGGCTGGGGCCAAGCACCGTTGTGGCATCAGGCCGCTGCCCCGCATGTGCTACGCTGCCGAGGCGTCGGCGCCATCCTCGCGGGGTGCCGTGGCCGGCCCGCGCGCCCCGCCCTTCGGTGGCCCAAGGGCCGTCCCTTTCTCTTCACCCCCTCTGATTGGAGCGCACCATGGACTACCTCAAGTACGGCTGGGAGGTCATCAAGAAGGACCTCGTGGGCTGGACCATCTTTAGCGTCGTCTTCGCGATCGCCGCCAGCTTCGGCATCGGCCTGTTCTTCATGCCCAACGCCATCCGCGCCACCCGCAAGGCCGTGTCCGCGGGCGGGGCCCCCGCCGTCGGCGAGCTGTTCGCCTTCGACCGCATCGCCGACGACGCCACCGCCATGGTCGGCGTGCTGGTGGCCCACTCCATCGGCGCGAGCTTGTGCGGCCTCGGCATCTTCGCCAGCATCCCGCTCATGCACTTCGCCCCCTACGTCGTGGCCGAAGAGAACTACGACGGCGTCGGCGCCCTCAAGGTCAGCTTCGAGTACGGCAAGGCCAACATCGGCGGCGTGCTCGGCACGGTGTTCGTGGTCGGCCTCCTGGCCAACATCGCGCTCTACGCCACCTGCGGCCTCGCTGGCTTCTTCATCCCCGGCCTGATGCTGGTGGCCATGGACAAGTACTACCTCGAGCACCGCCAGGGCATCCTCACGGCCGCCCAGATGGCCCAGATCCCCACCCGCGCCTGAGCCTCGCCTTCGGGCGCCGCCTCCGCCTCGCGCGGGGAGCAGCGTGCAGCACGGTGGTCTGAACAGCCCCAGGCGCCCCTCCGCAGGGCGTCTGGGGCCTTCGCGCATGCGGGTCCCTGCTGTTGAAATGCGCGGGGCCCTCCGTGCGCGCGCCGGTGAAGCTCGCCTGGAGCCTCGACAGCGGCCGCCGCGGGCCGCAGACTGTCGCTTGACCGCCAAGCGGGCCACCCTCCACCGGAGCTCCCCATGACCATCCGCGCGCACGTCCTCCTCTCCGCCGCGACGCTCAGCCTCGCGCTCTCCGCCTGCACCGGCGATGACCCCAAAGCCGATGGGGAGGGCGACGGCGCGTCCGATGGGGCCACCGACGGCACCACGGACGGGACCACGGACGGCACGACGGACGGCACCACCGACGGCACGGCCGACGGGACCGCTGACGATGGCGCTGTTGACGGCGCGGCGGACGGCGCGACGGACGGCACGACGGACGGCACGACGGACGGCACGGCCGACGGGACCACGGACGGCACCGCCGATGGCGCCGCCGACGGCACCGACACCGGCAAGTCCGACACCGGCACCATCGACACCGGCATCTTCGATCCGCCGACCGGCACTGGCCGGGTGCGCATCGCCAACCTCGCGATGCTGCCGGTGCCGACCACCGGCCAGGTCGACATCTTCGTGGACGGGGTCTCGGCCACGCTGACCTTGCCCTTCGGCGGCGGCACGCCCTTCATTGACATGCCGGGCGGCATCTACGACTTCGACATCGTCCCCCAGGGCGGGATCATCGAGGACTCGGTGGCGCAGGCCGCGCGCGTCCGGGTGGACGACGGCGCGATCATCACCTTGGTGGCCGCCGGCTTCGTGGAGCCCCCCACCGCCGGCGATCAGCCGATCACGGTGGTGCAGCTCCGCGACCCCTTGAGCCCGCCCGCGGCCGGGCGTGTGCAGATCCAGACCCTCAACGGCGCGGCCCTCGCCACGCACAACATCGTGGACCTGTGGGGGACCTCGCCCGACTGCACCCGCATGGGCACCACCCCCCTGCAGAGCGGCTTGGCCTTCGGCGCGGTCGGCAGCCTGACCGAGCTCGACAGCACCGCGCTCAACATCGGCGTCGACCTCGGCCGGGACGGCACCATCGACTACTGCTTCCCGATGAACCCCACGGTGGTCGACCAGTTCGTCTACTTCTTCGTGACCGTGGACGCCGCCGGCAACCCCGTGCTCTACATGCAGTTCGCGGACGGCACCAACCGGGAAGTGCGCGCCTCGGCCGGCGGTCCTCCTTAGGCCCCGTCGGGGATCGCCCCCAGCTCGGCCTCTTCGCTGAGGTCTTGGTAGTAGGCCGCGAGGCGCGCGTGTCGCTTCGCGGCCTCGTCGCGCGCGCCGGCGGTGTGCATCGTCGCCGCGAGGCGCAGCAGCTTGAGGGGCGCGTGGTCCGCGGCGAAGCGTCGGTCGTCGAGCGGTCGGTCCTGTCCGCGCGGATCGCTCGGGTGGAACAGCGCGCCGTTCCCCGTGCGCTGGTGGATGTGGGCGGCGCAGGCCATGTTTCGGGCGATCCCGATGGCGCCGATGGCGTCGAGGCGGTCGGCGTCCTGAAGAACGGCGCCGAGGGCATCTTCGGGGGGCTTCCCGGCGGACCACGAGCAGGTGGCGATGGCGCCGGTGATCGCGGCCCGCTCGTCCGCCTCGAAGCCGGCCGCCGCGAGCAGGGCATCGGCCCGCAGCGCGCTCTGGACCCCGCCGGTGGCCCGCGCGGGCCCCTCTTTGGCTGTCTGCACCAGATCGTGGCAGAGGCCGGCCGCCGCGGCGCGCTCGACGTCCACGCCGAGCTCGGGGGCCAGCCGCGCGCACCACGAAGCGACCCGGCGGACGTGGTTCATGTCGTGGCTCAGATCGTGGGCCGGCATCCCCGCCGCCACCAGGGCGTCGAGCGCGGCCAAGCGCGGCCGCCGCCAGGGCCCGCCCACCTCAGAGCCCGGTCAGCGGCATCACGAAGACCCGCCGGAAGTCGCGCTTGTCGTCGCCGGTGAGGCCTTGGGCGGCGACCGCCAGCCACAGCTTGCCGTCGGTGCCGAGGACGACGTCGGTGTCGGTGTTCCCGACGGTGCCGGTATGGATGAGCCGGGGGCTCGGCGCCGCCACCGGCACGGCGTAGACCGGATCCAAGCGGTCGTCCTCGTCTTTGACGAGCACGAGGTGCTGGCTGTCGGGGGTCCAGGTGGGGCCGCGGGTGTTGGGCACCACGCCCTTGACGAGGATCCGCGGGGCGCCGCCGCCGCGCCCGACCACCGCCAGATCCACCCGCCCGTCGGGGGCGCTGTGGTCGTAGAAGGCCACCAGCGCGCCATCGGGGCTCCAGGTGGGGCGGGTCTGGCTGCCGCCAGCGCTGGTCAGGGCCTTGGCGCTGGGCGCCGCCACGTCCTCGATCACCATCAGCCGGTCGCTCCCGTCGCGGTGGCTGACGTAGACGAGGCTGTGGCCGGCGGGCGAGAAGCGGGCGTCGAGCTCGGCGGCGTCGTTGTTGGCGCTCAGGCGGCGGGGCGGCTGGTCGATGGCGCGCAGATCAATGAGGTAGAGGTCACCCTGGCCGGTGCGCCCGCTGGTGAAGGCGATGAAGAAGCTGTCGGCCGACCAGGTGGGGTCGCCGTCGGTGTCGGGCGAGGGCGCCATGGGGTTGGCGCTGCCCTCGATGAAGATCTCGTAGTCGCCGGCGCCGGCGCTCGCCGCGTACACGTAGCGGCCGATCATCTTGGGCCCCCACGCCAGATCGCCCACCACCGACCGGCCCTGGGCGCCGGAGAAGCCGGATGTCCGTCCGCCGCTGCTCACCGGCGGGCGCACCGGCACCGGATCGCCCGCGCCGGGCTTGTACATGTACAGCTCGACCTTTCGGGCGTCGTGGTCGTTGACCTCGAAGCTGAGCCGCGCGCCGTCGGGCGACCAGGCGGGCGCTTGGCAGTTGCCGGCGTAGGTCGGGGTGACCGGGCGGGCCTGCCCGAAAGCGAGGGCAGACAGGAGCAAGATCAAGGTCATTCGTGCCTCCTCAGCGGCCGATCGGGCGGCGGCGGCGCGCGTCGGCGGGGATGGGGCGAGGCTTAGAAGGCGAGCGAGAGGTTCGCCAACACGCGGGCGCTCGCGCCGCGCACGGCGGCGTCCGACAGGGTCCAGCTCAGGGGCGCGCCGGAGGTCTCGGCCTCGCCGGAGCCCGGGAGCTCGCCGAGGATGGCGTTCACCTCGACCTTGACGCCGGCCCCGAGCGCGGTGGTGCGGCCGGCCTCGCGGTACTCCACCACGAGCTCGCCGCCTGGCATCCAGGCGGTGCCGCGGGCCAGCACCGGCAGCTCCCCTGGGCCCGCCTCGCCGACCGCGCAGGACCAGTCCGCGCCCGCGGCGACGCAGGCCATCGGCACGGCCGGGAGCTGACCCACCCGGAGCACCGCGCTCGGGCGGATCGACAGGGGCAAGCTCGTGAACAGCTCGGTGCCCACCCGCGCGCCGCCGCTCCAGCCGCCTGGCGCCCGCAGCCGGTCGTTGCCGAGGGAGGCCCACTGGGGCGCCAGATCGACCATGGCGCCCATCAGCACCTGCTTCACCGGCACCGTGACCGCGAGCTGGGTGGTCGGCGCCGGGCGGAGGCTGCTGAGGCCGCCCATCGGGAGGGTGACGCCGCCCGCGACCTCGAAGCGCGTGACCTGAAGAGCGGCCATGCCCTTGTTCCCGATGGCGCTGAACGGCAGGCGCAGCGCCGCGGTCTGGCCGGCGGCCACGGTCACCGCTTGGCCGTTGATGAGGTAGTCCCCGGTCGGGAGCGCCGCTTTGAGCGGCAGATCGCTCCGCTCGCGCCAGTCGAGGGCGAGGCGATCGAGGTAGCGCTTCTGGCCGGGGTCGAACAGCAGCCCGCTGCGCTCCAGCTGGAGGCGGGTCTTGAGGCCCTCCTGGGGGCCGTCCACCTCGACAAAGCCCATGTTGGCGTCAAATTGGTCGATCCAGCCCTGGCTCTGCTGCTGCTCTTCGGCGGTGACCGCGCGGGTGCGGGCCTGGGCGGCGAACTCCCGCGCCTTCACGCCGTTGGCGCGCTCAAAGGCCACCTGGCTCGACATCCACCAGACCTCGTACATGGCCTGCCCGGCGGTGCTTTTGCGGGCCAGGGCCAGCTCGTCGGCGGCGTCGGCCATCCAGCCCTTCTTGAAGAACAGCTTGGCTTGGCGCAGGTGGTGGGCGGGATCCCCGGCCTCCACCTCGGGGGCGGCCGATGCGGCCGCGGCGGCGCAGAGGCCCGGGCAGATCAAGGCGAGGCGGAGCAAAAGGCGGGCGGGGGCGTTCATGTCGCGGCCTGCGGGCGGAGGGGGTCGGGCGCAGCGGAGGGGAGGGGCTCGGGCGCCGCGGCGTGGCAGGCGATCCTATGCCCCGGGGCGAGCTCGCGCAGCAGCGGCACCGCGGCGCAGGCGGCGGTGGCGCGGGCGCAGGAGGGCTGGTGGGCGCAGCCGGTGGCCGAAGGCGGGCGCAGCGCCGCGGGCTGGCCCGGACGGAGCCCCGCCGCCACGAGCAGCGCCTCGGTGTAGGGGTGGTGCGGGCCGGCGCCGAGGCGGTCGGTGGGCAGCGCCTCGACCACCCGGCCGCCGAGCATGACCAGCACCCGGCCGACGGCGGCCCGCACCAGCTGCAGATCGTGGCTGATGAGCACCAAGGCGGCGTCGGGGCCGGCCTCGGCGCGGGCCTCGGTGAGCAGGCGCAGCAGCTCGGCCCGCAGCGCCGCGTCCAGGCCGGCGGTGGGCTCGTCGGCCAGCAGCAGCCGGGGTCGCAGGGCGCGCACCCGGGCCACCCCCACCCGGCGCCGCTCGCCCCCGCTGAGCTGGCCCATCTTGGCCGCTGCCTTGCCGGCGAGACCGACGCGCTGCAGGGCCTCTTCGACGAACTGCTCGGGCTCGGCCACCGCGAGGCCCCGCCGGCGGGCCGCCCGCAGCGACTCGCGGAGCAGGGCCCCCACCGTCCAGTCCGGGTCGAGGTGGGCCTCTGGCTGTTGAAAAAGGAGCTGGGTGGCCGGCTCCAGCCCAGGCGCCCGACGGAGCGCGCCGGCGGTGGGCCGCGTGGCCCCGGCGAGCAGGCGGGCCAAGGTGGTCTTGCCCGAGCCGCTCTCGCCGACGAGGCCGATGGTCTCGCCGCCGTGGATCGTGAGGTTGACGTCCTGGACGGCCTGAACGACCCGGCGGCGCCAGGGCGGGCCGGCCCCGAAGCTGCAGCCCAGCCCGTCGGCCTGCAGCAGCAGGGGGGCGTCGGGGCGGAGGGCGGTCGGCGGGGGCGCCGCGTCGAGGGCCCGCAGCCCGCGGAGCAGCGCCTGGGCGGCGGGGCTCTCGCAGCGGTCGAGGCCGTCGCCTTCGGCCTGCTCCACCACCCGCCCCGCGTCGAGGATCAGCAGCCGGTCGGCATAGGCGCGGACGAGGCCCAGGTCGTGGGTGATGAACAGCAGGCCCAGGCCGGCGTCCACCCGCGCCCGCAAGCCGGCCATCACGGCGGCCTGCACGGTGCTGTCGAGGCCGGTGGTCGGCTCGTCGGCCAGCAGCAGGGGCGGCTGCCCGGCCAGCGCCAAGGCCAGGGCCACCCGCTGCGCCATGCCGCCCGACAGCGCGTGGGGGTAGGCCGCCGCCGCCCGGGCCGGCTCCCGCAGGCCGGCCTCGGCGAGCTGCGCCTCCACCGCCCCGGGGCTCGGGTCGCGGCCGGCGAAGCGCAGGGCCCGCCGGAGCTGCTCGCCCACCGTCCACACCGGGTTGAGGCTGGCGCGGCTGTTTTGGGGCAGCCAGCCGAGGGCGCGACCGCGGAGCCCGCGCAGCGCCGCCGGGTCATCGGGGCCGCCGGTCAGGCGGTGAACAACGTTGTTGACGCTGATCTCGATGGTGCCCGCGGCGTGGCGCAGGCCCGGCGGCAGCAGCCCCAAGCACGCCCGGGCGCTCAGCGACTTGCCGGCCCCCGAGGCGCCCACCAAGGCCACGAGCTCGCCCGGCCGCAGCCGCAGCCCGAGGCCCTGGACCAGCGCCCGCGGTCCGTCCTGAAGCACGAGGCCGTCGATGTACAGGCCGGCCTCAGCCACCGCCGCCCCCGAGCCCGCGCTCCCCCTCGGCGATGGCGCCGGCGAGCAGGGCGCCCGTCGCCACCACCGCCTGAAGGGCCACCGCCGGGGCGATCCAGGCCAGGGCGTTGCCCTCGCGCTGCCCGAAGGAGAAGGCGATCATGTTCCCCCAAGAGGGCGCGGGCTGCTGGACCCCAAAGCCGCCGATGTAGCCCAAGGTGGCCTCCACCACGACGCTCGCGACGAACAGCTCGACGAGGTGGCGGGCGATGAGCCGGCGGCTGGCCGTGCCGATCAGGTGCAGCACCAGCACCTCGGCGACGGAGACACCGTGCAGCATGCTGGCTTCGACGAAGGACACCCGCCGCAGCTCTTGGATCCGCGCCCGCAGCGCCAGGGCCAAGGCCGGCGCGCCCGCGACCCCGACGCCGAGGCCGATCCACGCCGGGCGGTCGCCGTAGAGGATCGCGAACAGCAGCACCCAGACAAAGCGCGGAAGGGCGCCCAGCACGTCGATCACCGCGCCGGCCGCCCGCGAGGCTGCGCCGTCCCACCAGCCCGCTGCGGCGCCGAGCGGCAGGCCGAGGGCGAGCCCGCTGAGCGCGGCGAGGAGGCCGGGCCCGACCGCGCCGCCGGTGGCCATGAACAGGCGGGCGCCCACGCTGCGGCCGAGGTGGTCGGCGCCGAGCCAGAGCTGGGCGCTCGGGCCGAGGCCCGCCCGCCCCGGTGAGACGTCGGCCACCACGTCGAGATCGACCACCTGCGCGGTGATCCCGGAGATCAGCAGCAGCAGCAGCGGCGCGGAGAGGGCGGCGATCTTGGGGCTCACGCGCCCCCCTGCAGGCGGGGGTCCAGGGCGATCCGGCCGAGCTCGCAGCCCAAGCTCAGGCCCACCACCGCCGTCGCCGCCGCGAGGCTGAGGCCCAGCGCCAGCGGATAGTCTCGGGCCAAGGCCGCGTCCCACAGCATCGCGCCGGCGCCGGGGACGAGCATCACCTTCTCCAAAACGACGAGCCCGCCCACCAAGTTGGCGGATCGCGCCCCAAGCAGGGCCAGGGCCCCCGGCAGCAGGTTGCGCAGCATCGGCAGGGCGGTGGGCTCGCCGCGGGCGACCAGCGCCTCCCGCCAGCCCGAGGCCCGCGCCCGGCTCCGCTCGCCCAGCAAGTGGTTGGCGACGGCCGACAGGTTGCCGGAGGCCACCGCGAGGCTGAGGGCGGCGAGGGCGGTGCGCAGCGCGCTCGGCTGGTCCGGCAGCGCGAACCAGGGCGGCGCCGAGACGAGGCCGGCGCCCATGAGCGCGAAGGTCAGCTCGTTGATCAGGCTCACCCAACCGAAGGCGAACAAGAAGATGGGGGTGGCGGACAGCGCCGCGGCCACCGCCCGGCCCCGTCCGGAGCGGGCCACCGGCACCGCCAGCAGCAGGCTCAGGGGCAGCGCGCCGAGCAGCAGGGGGGCGGAGGCCACGCTGGCCTCCACCACAAGCCCCGCCACCGCGGCCCCCGGCCGCAGCGCCAAGCTCTCGCCGAGACGACCCTGCAGCACGTCCATCAGCACCTGGAGCAGGCTGCGGTCTAGCCCCCAGGCGGCCTCTAGGGCGGCGCGCTGGCCTTCGGCGTCGGGCAGCAGGTCGATGGGGTCGCCGGGCGCGGCGCGCAGCATGAGCTGAAGCAGCACAGCGACGCCGATCAGGCTGAAGGCGGCCCCGGCGATGCGCCCCAGCGCGGCCCGCGCGAGCCCGGGGCTCACTGGAGCTGCCAGTCTCGGATCCAAGTGAAGAACGAGAACGGGTGGACCGCCACTTGGCGCAGCCGGACCGTCATGGCCGAGTAGCTGTCGAGGGTCCAGAGGAAGATCATGGGGGTATCGGCGTGGACCTTGGCGTGCAGCGCCCGCAGCGCCGCCTTCTTGTCGGCCGGGGCGGTGGCGTCGCGCGCCTTGTCGAGCAGGGCGTCCACCTCGGGGTTGTTGTAGCCGACGAAGTTCCGGCCACCCTTGGAGTGCAGCTGCTCGCGCACGTCCTCGTTGCGGTCGAAGCTCCACTGCGACACGACGAGGTCGAAGTCGTGGGCCCGCCAGATGGTGGACTTCCAGCTCGCCTCGTCGAGGAACCGCACCTCGGCCTTGATCCCCTGCGACTGGAGCTGGCTCTGGAGGTTGATGACCACCTCCTGCGCGCTCTCGAGGCCCTTGTGGGCGGTGATCTGGAGGACCAGGGGCTTGCCGCCCTTGGTCCAGCTCTCGCCGCTGCGGGTGTAGCCGGCCTCGGTGAGCAGGGCGGCGGCCCGCGTGGGGTCCGGGCCGCGCTCCCGCACGTCGTGGTTGTAGTAGGGGCTGGACTTGACGAAGGGGCCGCTGAGCAGGTCGCCGGTGCCCACCGGGGCCAGGAGGGCCTGCCGGTCGATGAGCAGGGCCAGGGCCTCGCGCAGCTTGGGGTCGGACCAGGCGCCGCGGTTGAGGTTGAAGCCGAGGTACCACCAAGAGTTGGTCTGGTAGGGGTGAAGCTCGACGCCGCGGTTATTTTGGAGGATCGCGAGGTCCCGGGGCAGCACGCGGACCAGCGCCTCGAGGGTCTCGTAGAGCAGCAGCTTGGCCTGGTAGTTCTTGTCGGCCACCTCGCGCAGGGTGAGCTCTTTGACCATCGGCGGCTTGCGGTTCTCGGCGTGAGCGACGAGGCTGACGCTGTTGTCGCTGTTGTACCGGTTCAGCTTGAAGGGGCCGGTGCCGATGGGCTGGGCGCGGAAGGGGTCGCTGCGCTGGACGGTGGTGCTGGAGAAGGCGTGCGCGGGCAGGATCTTGAAGTAGAGCTTCTCTTCGGGGAAGGCCTCGGGGCGGGCGAAGCGCAGGCGCACCGTGAGGCCATCAACCACCTCGGCGCTGCTGATCCACTGCACCCGGCCGGCCTCGGTGGACAGCGTACCCGGATCTTTCATGGCCCGAATGGTGAAAACAACGTCCTCTGCGCTAAAGCGGCGACCGTCATGCCACAGCACGTTGGCCCGCAGGCGGAGCAGGGCCCCCATCCGGTCGGGGTCGAGCTCGAGGCCAGCGGCCAGCAGGGGCGTGGCGGCGAGGTTGGGGTCGTCGGCGTACAGGCCCTCGAAGACCAGCTCGTTGAGGCGCACCTCGCTCATCGAGGTCGTGAACAGGGGGTTCACGATGGCGGGCGCTTGGTCTTCGGCGTAGCGCAGCGGGCCGGCCTGGGCGGTCAGGCCGAGCACCAGCGCGGCAGCGAAGGAGGGGAGCGGCATCTGCGGGGCCTCTGGGGTGCGGCGCGTGGGCCCGGGCCGGGGGCAGAGCGTCGAGGCTCTCCGGTCGGGGCGGCGGTCCGTCGGGGGCGGTCCCCCGGTGGAGCGGGTCTAACCTGCGCGGGCCTGTCGACGGCGCCGCAAGGCCGGGAGGCCGAGGAACAGCCCGGGCACCAGCAGGCCGAGACCGCCCCCGCAGCCGCCAGGATCTTTGATGCGGAGGCCGGCGCTGGGCGCGCCGCCGCTGCCGGTGTCGTCTGGGCTTCCGTCCGCCGCGCCGCCGCTGGCCCCGCCGTCGCTGGCCCCGCCCTCGCTGTCGGCCCCGTCGCTGGCCCCGCCCTCGCTGTCGGCCCCGTCGCTGGCCCCGCCGTCGGCAGTGCCGTCAACAGTGCCGTCCGCGGCGTCGTCTCCGCTGAGCGCCGTGTCGCCGCCGACGCCGGTGTCGATGGGAACGGCGGGCTCGTCGACCCGGCCGTCGCAGTCGTCGTCCAGGCCGTTGGCGGGCAGCTCCTCGGGGCCGGTGCAGTCCGAGGCGCAGGCGCCGCAGTCCTCTTCACCGTCGCAGGCGCCGTTCCCGCACCAGGCGCCCACCCGGGTGAGGCGCAGGCCGTCGGAGACCATGTGTTGGTTGCTGGCCACCGTGCCCGGCATGTCGTCGTAGATGGCGTAGTATTGGTCGCCGCCCGCCGCGAAGCTGAAGGTGCCGAGGGGCTGCCAGCCGTCGAGCCCGCGCTGGTTGACGGTCAGGGCGTGATCCACGCCGTCGGCCCGCAGGACGGCGCGCACGGCGGTGTGGACCGAGAACTCCGCCACCGCGTGCCACTCTACGAGGTACTCGCCGGCCTCCTCGGGGTGGATGCGGAACCAGCTCCAGTTGTCCGGCGCGCTGGCCCGGTAGGCGTTGGTCCAACGTAAGCTGCCGCCGTAGCCGACCCGCTCGGTGCGCCAGTACTCGGGCGAACCAAAGCCCTGAAAACAGGCACCTGCGTCGTCCAGCTCGCCGCCCGCCGGCGGGATCACCTGACAGGGCGGCTCGGCCGGGCAGTGTCCGGGGCGGCTCCCGCGGGCCGCGGCGCCGTCGGTGTAGACCCCGATGTGGTTGGCCACCGACCGGGTGCCGGAGCCGGAATTGTTGCCGCTGACGTTGTTGGCGTAGCCGCGGTCCTCCAGCCACATCTGGGCGGAGCCGCCGCCGTCGAGGTTGAAGGCCTGCCAGGCGCCGAGCTGGGCCATCAGATCGGCGAGCTCGGCCCCGTACATGCCCGAGGCCCGGCTGGTCCGACCGTCGACAACGACGAGCAGCAGGGTCTGTTGGTCGGCGGTGAGGCCGATGGCGCTCCGCGGGTGGCGGTCGCGCATGTCGCTGCGGTCGGGGAAGCAGGTGGAGGCGGTGGCGCTCGTGCAGGTCACCTGGGCGCCCTCGACCACCAGCGCCGGAAAGCCGCTGATCAACGCCAAGGTGTCGTCGGGCGGGGTGGGCGCGGCCGTGGTCGGGGACCAGCCGCCCAGCGCGCCGCCGAAGGTCGCGGCGTTGTCTTTGACCCACTTGGTGTGCGTGTAGTCCACCCGGTCCGGCCCGAAGGCGAACCAACCGTAGTCTCGGTAGTACCACTCCGCGGAGTAGGCGCTGTCGAGGCCGGTCTGGTTGAGGGGCCAGCGCACGCCGGAGCCGACGGCGTCGCCGTAGACCCGCACCGGGCCCGTCTTGTAGAAGTCGCCGTTGAGCGCGAGCTGCACGCCCCAGTCGGCGGCCCAGGCGCCCGTCGAGACGGTGCTGCTCGGCGCCCGCGTCGCATCGACGTGAATGTTGGCCGCGCACAGATCGACCTCGGCCACCCACACATCGGTGGTGGGCGAGCTGGTGCGGTACTGCTTGAGCGTGACGCCGGCGTAGGGCGCCTCGGTGCTGCTCAAGCTGAGGCTGAGGGCCGCGGCGGGCCGCGCCTGCGCTCCGACCACCAGAAGGGCGACCAGCGCGCTGATCGAGGCCCAGGGACGGGTGCTTCGCCCC